>CAZVPS010000073.1:0-9976 GCA_964629105.1 uncultured Anaerolineaceae bacterium | reverse complement strand
CGAGAGCGGCACCATCAACCACTCGGACACCTCTCCGCCGCGGAGGATAGCAAAGCCGCGACGCGAACGAGATTCGGGGCGGGGCCCGGCGAGGGCGCGGCGCGCCCTTGGGCGATGCGCGGAGCGTGAAAGAGGACCGCTGGCGACGAGCCGGGACGGTACGATGCGCGCCCATGGAATCCCAGCCGCCCACCAGCAGCCCGCCCGAGCCCGTACCCCCGGACGAGCGCGAGCCGGCGCCGCCCGTGCCGTCCCGCCGGATCTCCGACGCGACGTTCACGACGTTCGTCGCCGTGATCATCACCGTCGTCTCCGTCCTCATCGCGGTGGGCGCCTGGCGAACGACGGACGCCGCGAACCGCGCCTCCGATCTCGACAGCCTCGTCATCCAGCAGCTGGCCCGGCGCCAACAGGAGATGGAGGACATCAACGGGCAGGTCGACCTCGACCTGCGCCTGTTCACCCGCTACCAGGCGTACACCCTCGCCGCGGCCACGCTCGGCAAGGCCGCGACCGCGGCCGGCGAGCCCGGCGTGGTCGACCGGCAGATGCTCGAGGTGGAGGCGCAGGGCCAGCGCGCGCTCGCCCGCGTCCTGCACCAGTTCTTCCGGGGCGCCCTTCCCGCGGTCGACGCCGAGGGCGTCGCCGACTATGACCCCGAGAGGGTGCTCCGCAACCTCGTCGCCGGGTCGACGCGGCTCGCGGACCTGCGCCCGGAGGTGACCCAGGGACGCGCCGACCTCGCCCACCGCCAGACGGCCGCCTTCGTGCTCCTCGTCATCCTCCTCGCCGCCTGCCTGGTCCTGCTGACGCTGGCGCAGGTGGCGCACGGCAGGTCCAGGGTCCCGCTCGCGGCGGCCGGCACGCTCCTCGCGGTCGGCGGGCTCGTGCTCCTGGTCCTCGTCGAGACCACGCTGTTCGTGGGTGCCTGACCATGTCGCTCCCGGAATTCGACCTCCCCTCGTCCGATGAGCTGGTGGATTCGTTCGCGCGACGGATCGCCGTGGCCATCGCCGTGGCGACGTTCCTGGCCGCCACCGTCGGGTTCCTGCAGCACCAGGCTTCGACAGAGAACGGGGCCGCCTCGCTCCGCGCCCAGCGGTACGCGATCGAGGCGACGGAGGCCCTGGTCCTGACCCAGGAGCGCGCGCGGGTCAGCGTCGACGCGTGGGCGCAATCGCTGGAGCAGCGCGTCCAGGCTGCCAACCTCTCCCAGCAGCTCTTGTATGCCCCGGAGCCCGAGAGCGCCCGCCTGGAGGCGCGGCGCCAGAAGTGGATCAGCCTGGCCGAGCGCACCGAGCAGCTCAGCGGGATCCCCCGCGATGCGCCCGATGGCCCGGACCGGGACCCGACATTCCCATCGCGGCTCCTCTTGAGCAGCGGTCGCGAGGCGATCCGGCTCGAGGCTCTGCAGGACGCCGCCAACGAGGTCGGCGGGCTCTGGTCGAACCAGGCGACGGTCTACGCGGCGGTCCTGGCGCTCCTCGCCGTCGCCCTCTACCTCCTCGGCTTCTCGCTGACCATCGGCGTTCGCCGGGCCAAGCGGCTCTTCGCGGTCTCCGGCGTTGGCCTCATCGTCCTCGCCGGGGCCTGGGCGGGCACGCAGGTCGCGGCGAGCCCGCGGGCGCCGGCGGACGAGGCGGCAGACGCGTACGCAGAGGGGATGGTCGCCCTCGGGACCGCCTTCGACCGGTCCGGCCTGGAGATCGCCGAGCGCGAGCTGACGCGGGCGATCGAGCTGCGCCCGACGTTCGCGCGGGCCTACGTGGCGCGCTCCACCGCGCGCTTCCGGCTGGGGTCGCCCCAGCAGGAGGGGTTCCTGAGCGTCATCTCCGACGAGGCGCTCGCGGCGAGCTCCGACGACCTTGCCCGCGCGTACGGGCTGGGGCTCGACGACACGGCGCTCATCGCCGACCTGGGGTTCCAGCGCTTCCTGCAGGGCCTCCGTGCCGACGGCGAAGCGAGCCTTCGCGAGAGCATCAACTTCTCGACCCGGGCGATCGCCCGGCAGGACGACAATCCCGTCCCCCACTTCAACCTGGGCGTCGCGCTGCTGGCCGCCGGCCGGAGCGACGAGGCGCGCGCGGCCTGCGCCGACGGGATTTCCCGGACGATCCACGTCGACGTCGCGGCGGGGACGCTTCGCGAGGAGCCGTACACGGAGATGACCTACGTGGCGGGGGCCCTGACGGACCTGGGCATCCTCGCCGCGAAGCGGACGGACCTCCAGGCCGTGGTGGATGAGCTGCGTTCGACGATCGTGGGATCGGTGGCCCGGGGAGCCGCCGGCCCGGCGGGGACGGCGGGCGAGACGGTCACCGTGGGCCGGCTGGCGGCGGACGTCTTCCCGTCGCTGGTCCAGTGGCGCGGCGACGTCGCCAGCCTCGACGACGCGGCGGACACGCTGTCCGTCATCTGGTCGCGCAAGGACCCGGGCGGGACCGACTGGGCCGTGCTGCCGGAGGTCTCGTCGCTGGACGTCGCGCCGACGGAGAACGTCGACCCGTCCGTCGGGACGCACTTCGGGCTGGCCCGTTACATCGGCACGACGGTGCCGCCGCGCTGCCTCCCCGACGGCACCTACCGGGTCGAGCTGTTCGTGGACGGGCGGCCGGTGGGCTCGGCCGAGGCGACGGCGAGCTCCGGGTCGTTCGAGGCGTTCGCGGCCCGCGACCTCGGGGCGGCGCTCTGCCGACCGGCCGACTGGACGCCCGACCCGGGGCGCGAGCTGGGAACGGCGGCGGGCTACGTGGGGCCGGCGGGCGACCGGGGGGTGGGGCTCGACCACCTCCAGGCTCCAACCCTGCCGATCGACCAGGGCGAGATGATCGTCCTGATGATCGACGCGGCGATCGATGGGCTCGAGCCGACACTCCCCTCCGCCGCGACGTACGACGAGGCGTCGGGGACCGACGAGAGCTACTTCATGGGCCTTTCCGAGACGCGCTGGCGCTGGTACGACTACAAGGGCGGCTACGTCCGGATCGGGGCCGGCCTCGATCCCGAGGGCGGCATCTACATCGGCATCGTCTACGGGCCCGTCGAGTGGTTCGACGGCACGGAATGGCAGCGCATCGTGGAGTCGTTCGAGACGTTCGAGTGACAGCCACCGGCCCGAGAGGAGCCGGGGGCGCGGACCGCGCGAACGGATCGGACGGGCCGGAGAGGGCCGATCACGTGGTGCGGGTGGCCGCTGTCTCGACGAGCTCGGCGGCGTCGGACCGGAGGATCCCGCTGATGAGGTCGACCCGGCGCGGGAGAGCGGGGTTGTTCGCCAGCTGGACGACGGAGCCCGCGGCCCCCGAGACGGGGTCCGGCAACGCGTAGACGAGACAGTCCGCGTCGGCCTCGAGCAGCGCCCCGACGCACATCGCGCACGGCTCCACCGTGGTGAACACGGTGACCCCCGCGAGCGACGTGGTGCCCAGACGCTTGGCCGCCTCGCGCAGCGTGACGATGACGGCGTGCGCCGTCGGGTCGTTGAGCGAGGCGACCTCCTCGTGGCCGCTCGCGACGAGGGCCTCGCCGAGCACGGCGGCCGCGCCGTGCGGCCGCTCGCCCCGCTCCAGCGCGGCGCGCGCCTCGCCGAGGGCGGCGCCCATGAACAGCTCGTAGTGCATGGAGTGATGGTACCGCCGCCGCCGGAAGGCCGACGGCGCCTACCCCTCCAGGCCGGAGAGCGACCGGATCGTGCGCGCCAGCGCGGACATGTCGTCGTCGGCGTGGCCGCCCGCGACGAGGCCGGCCTCGAGTTGGGCCGCCAGCGCGGCAACCGGCAGGGCGGCACCCGTCTCGCGGGCCATCGCCAGGGCGATCCCAAGGTCCTTGAGGTGGAGCGCCACCCGGAACCCGAGCGGGTAGTCGTTGGCGAGCATGCGGCCGCTCCGGTTCGCCAGGACCCAGCTCTGGGCCGCGCCGGTCGAGAGGGCCGCCACGACCTGCTCGGGATCGAGGCCGGCCTTCATGGCAAGCACGAGACCCTCGGCCACGCCGAGGTAGGTACCGGCGAGGATCACCTGGTTGACCGCCTTGGCGGCCTGGCCGGCGCCCACGGGGCCGAAGTGGGTGATCGTCCTGCCGATCGCCGCGAGGACGGGTCGGGCGCGCTCGACGTCGGCGGGCTCGCCACCGACCAGGATCGCCAGCGTCGCGTTGCGCGCCCCCTCGCTGCCGCCGGTCACCGGCGCATCGACGAAGCCGATCCCCTGCCGGGCGAGGCGGGCCGCAAAGCCGCGACTGGCCGCCGGATCGATCGTGGAGCAGTCGATGACGAGCGTCCCGGGCGCGGCGCCGGCGGCCACCCCGTCCGCGGCGAAGAGGACGGCCTCCACGTCGGGCGTGTCCGAGACGCAGACCAGGACGACGTCGACCTCCGCGGCCAGCGCCGCCGGGCTCGCGGCGATCGTCACGCCCAGCCCCTCCAGCTCCTGCGTTCGCCCCGCCGTCCGGTTCCAGGCCGCCAGCGGGAAGCCGGCCCGCACGAGGTTGGCGGCCATCGCGCCGCCCATCGTGCCGAGGCCCACGACACCGATCCGCTCCATCGTCCTCTCTCCTTCGCTGCGACCGCCGCATCGTAGGCGCCCCGGCCGTGCACCGCCGGGCCCGGCGGCGGCTCAAGATCCAGGCTCCTCCACTCAGGATCCAGGCTCCTCCACGGCGACGAGGTGGCCCCGCCGTGCGAGGACGATCCAGGCTGGCGCAGCGACGAGCGCAGCGCCGAGCAGGCCGAGGGCCGCGAACCCCGCCGTCGCGACCAGGACCCCGGAGCCGACGCTGGCCACGGCCGCGGAGCTCCAGATCAGGGCGTCCGTCCAGCCCTGGAGCCGCGTCCGCTCACGCAGCGTGAGGCCACCGGTGACGATGGCGCTTCCGGCCACGAACCCGAGACTCCAGCCGAACCCGAGCAGGAGGAGGGCGAGGGCGAGGAGGAGCCCGCCGTCCGGCGGGGCCAGCGCCGACAGGAGGGCCGCGCCCCCCGTCACCAGGAGGCCGGCAACGATCACGACGGGGTTCCCCAACCGGTCGGCGAGACGGCCAGAGACCGGCGACAGGGCGTACATTCCCAGGGTGTGGGCACTGATGACGAGACCCACGGCCGCGAGATCATGGCCGTGTGAGGTCATGTGGAGCGGCGTCATCGTCACAACCAGGACCATCGTCACCTGGACGGCGACGAGAGCGACGACCGAGACCCAGACCGTGGGGCGCCGGAGAAGCGCCCGGATCGGGTCGCCCCCGCCGTCGGCCGCGTCGTGCCGAGCCGAGGGGTCTGCCAGCTCGTACGGATCGGGCCGCAGGAGCGTGAACGACAGGAGGGCCGCGGCGGCCACGAAGACGGCCGGCAGCAGGTAGGCCCCGGCAAGGCGCGGGAGGCCGATCGCCTCCGCCGCAGTCCCGGCCACGGAGACGAGGTTCGGACCGACGACCGCGCCGACCGTCGCCCCCCAGACAACGAGGCCGAGGGCGGAGGCGCGGCGAGCCGTCGGGACGAGGTCGGCGGCGGCGTAGCGGGAGAGGTTGTTCGCGCTGTTGGCGAAGCCAATGAGGACGGTGCCGACGAGCAGGAGGGGGAAGGCCCGGGCGACGAGGGCGAGCACCGCGAGGAGCGCCCCGACGATCCCGACGAGGTAGCCGGTCGCAAGCCCGGTCCGGCGCCCGGCGCGGACCATCAGCGCCGAAAGGGTCGGAGCCCCGGCGGCCGCACCGAGCACGACGGCGGCTCCCGGGATGCCGGCCCACGCCGATGAGCCGGCCAGGTCCTGGGCCGCGATCGTGGCCACGGTCACGGCGGCGATGTGCCCGGTGCTGCCGAGGGCGACGCCCGCGACGAGCGTCCAGATGGAGCGGCGGCGAAGGCGCTCGAGGGCCGGGCCCTCGGGGAGCGGATGCATGGCCGGCGATGATACGCGGCCTCAACGTCGGGATGCGGTCCGGGAGCAGGCCGGGCTCCGGGCGAGACGGCGCCCATCCGGCCGGCGACCTGCCGGCCGCCCATCGGACGATGCCGGGCGCCCATCCGGCCGGCGACCTGCCGGCCGCCCATCGGACGACCCCTGGCGCCCATCCGGCCGGCGCCCCGGTGCCCGCCCGGCGCCCGGCGACCGGGCCGCCAGCCTCCCGCGAATCTGCGGGATTACACGTCAACTGAACACGCCCACCCGCCGGCGCACCTTCGGCGGGGTCGGAGCCGGCCGGCTGCCCCTCCCGGCAGGGTCCGGGGCCCCCGGACCTGCGTGCTCCGTGCTCGTGGCGGGCACCGCGCACCGGTCCGGCGGTCGCCGGGATGTCAGTCGCGGGGATCGAGGCAGCTTCCGGCCCCCGGGCTGTGTACTTCACGTGCGATTCCGCGCGGACGGACCCTTGGTGGCCCCGCGGAGAGGTGGCGGCCGGAGCGGTGGTTGCCCGCCGGAGCGGTGGTTGCCCGCCGGAGGGGCCGTGGCCCGCCGGCCCCGCCGGTCGCCCCAAACGGCACTTCACACGAGACGCCACGCGCCAGAATGTTCGGCGGGCGGCGACGCCGCGCTGCACGAGACGACGAAGAGGAGGCCACGGTGCCCGAGCGCAAGAAGGTCACCCTGCCCGCGCTGTTCGCGAAGGTGGCGGACGGGACGCCGATCACCTGGCTGACCTGCTACGACTACCCGACCGCCCACCTGCAGGAGCAGGCCGGCATCGACATGATCCTCGTCGGGGA
Organism: uncultured Anaerolineaceae bacterium; assembly: GCA_964629105.1. Lineage (GTDB taxonomy): Bacteria > Chloroflexota > Limnocylindria > Limnocylindrales > CSP1-4 > CTSoil-043. The sequence continues at coordinate 3,282 of CAZVPS010000073.1, read as the reverse complement.
CAGCCTGGGCATGACGATGCTCGGCTTCGACAGCACCCTGCCGGTCACGATGGACGACATGATCCGCCACGCGGCGGCGGTCCGGCGCGGGGCGCCCACGGCCTGGGTCGTCGGCGACATGCCCTACATGAGCTACCAGCCCTCCGTGGAGTCCGCGATCCGAAACGCGGGACGCTTCATGGCCGAGGCCGGCTGCGACGCCGTCAAGCTCGAGGGCGGCGCGGAGATGGCCGACCGGGTCGCCGGGATCGCCCGCGCCGGGATCCCGGTCATCGGCCACCTGGGCCTCACCCCCCAGAGCGTCAGCGCCCTCGGCGGCTTCCGGCTCCAGGGCAAGGGCGCCGCGCAGGCGAAGAAGATCCTTGACGACGCGAAGGCGCTCGAGGAGGCCGGCGCCTTCTGCATCCTCCTCGAGCTCGTGCCCGACCGCGTCTGCCGGCTCATCACCGAGCGGGCCGAGCACTGCATCATCATGGGTCTCGGGTCCGGGCCGGACGCCCACGGCCAGCTGCTCATCTACCACGACGCCTTCGCGCTCTATCCGAAGTTCACCCCCCGGATGGCGAAGGTCTTCGCCGACGCCGGGGCGGTGATCCGGGAGGGCCTCGCGGCCTACGTCGCCGAGGTGACCGGGCGAACCTTCCCCCAGCCGGAGAACTGGTTCGGCATGAAGGACGAGGAATACGACGAGCTCGTGAGGCTGGTCGGATGACCGGGCCGGAGAGAGACACGAGCGACGACCTCCGCCGGAGGCTGAAGATCCCCCGCGAGAGGCTCGACGACCTGAACGCCCTGCTGCTCGACCCGGGCTCGCGGGTCGTCAACGACGTACTGGCCGTCATCGCTCGCTACGGGACCCCCGAGGAGATCAACCGCAAGGCCCGGGAGGCCGGCGAGCTGCCGGCGCTCCTCGATCGCGTGCGGGCCGCCCACCCCGCGTACCTCGCCGACCTGGAGTGGCTCGCGGGCGAGCGCGACCGGGGCGCCTTCGTCAGCGTGGCCGACTTCCGGCGCGGCGTGCTCGGCGCGCGGGCGGACAGCACGGCCTTCCGGGACGACATGGCGGTGACGCTGGAGGTGAGCGCCCTCCAGTACTTCCCGTGGGTCATCGCGGCGGCGCGCAAGGCGATCGCGGAGCGCTCGCTGATGCCGTCCCGCTGGATCCAGGTCCGCCGGATGAAGGAGCAGGAGGCCGAGGGCGACCTTCCGGCGATCGCGGCGGCCATGCGCATCATCGGCGCCAGCTACGTGGAGACGCTCGACACGAAGGGCACCGATGGCTCGAACGTCCACCTGGGTGGCCCGGCCACCATCGCCGGCTACTTCGGCGGGATCGGCCAGCCCAACGATCACCCGCTGCAGTGGCTCGACGAGTTCCTCCACTACTACACCGAGTACGGCGTGCGCCAGGTCCTCAACATCAATCCCGGGACCGTGCTGGCGGGCTACCTCCTCCACCGCCTCGGGGTGGACATCCAGTTCAAGATCTCGGTCTTCATGGGCAACGACAACCCGTACGCCGGGCTGTGGACCCTGATCGGGGCGAAGCTCTTCGCGCGCGACGACGGCACCTCGCCGCTGGTCGGCTTCAACTGGGGCAACTCGGCGAACAACGAGACGCTCGAGATCACGGCCGAGATCCGACGTGCGCTCGGCTTCGAGGATATCGTCCGCTTCGAGCACCACATCACCGAGACGTTCAAGAGCATCGTCATCCAGCCCTACGACCGGCGGGACGAGCTCATGGCCCTGGCCGACCACGTGCCCAACATCTCGGCCAAGCACGAGGGCGGCGACCCGGCGGTGGACGGCGCCCGGCCCCATCCCTCGGACATCCTGGACTACTTCCGGGAGGAGTCCGAGGTCATCGCGAGCGGCGACTGGGAGAACCTGCAGCTCAACTTCATGGACAAGCTGGACGCTACGAACCACACGGCGCGCGCCCTCACGGAGCACGGCCTCAGCTTCGTGGCAGCGCGCAACCTGCACCGCTGAGGGTGGCCTGCGGGCGGCGGCGGGGGAGCCGCCGGGGCCTCCGTCCGCGTCAGCCGACGCGAACCTGATCGACCACGCTCTTGATTGCCGCGAGCACGAGATGCGGCTCGGTGACCTGCGGGAAGTGGCCGCTCCGCTCGCCGATGACCTGCCGCCCGCGCGGCTGATATGAGCGTCGCGAGCCGGCGCTGGTGCTCCAGGTGGTCCCGGTGCGCCGCCAGCGACACCAGCATTGTGGGCGACCCCTTGCCCCCGCTGATCACCACGAGCGGTATCTCCGGGAAGGGCCCGGCCGCATCCAACTGTCGGCGCGTCTCGTCCAGGAACTGGTGTCGCTTGGCCAGTGGTGGCACGACACTCGACCGTCAGCAGAGCTCGTATTCGGCAGCAAGGTGAGATGGACGGTTGATGGAAACGTGCAGGTTCCGACACTGGTTCGAGTGTGGTGCGTATCCCTCGGAATCTCACTCTGCTGACGAACCTAGCAGAGCTTGAGGACAGCCACCATCTCGCCGTAGGCGGGACCCATGTCCATGAGTTCGACGATGCTGCCTTCCACTATCTTGCGAGTCACACGCACAAGGTCATCCCGGCACCTCTGGAGGTCCGCCTCCACGGGCACCTCCTCAAGTCCGTCGGCGTACACGCTCAACAGCGCCAGGTGCAAGGCGACGACCCGGATCTCCGTCTGCGAAACGTCTTCTATCGAATTGAACGGACGGTCGGCGATCAAGGCAGCAGTCTCTGCCGCAATCTGCTTCCGCAGCTCGTTGTAGCGACCCTCGGCCGATGGAGTGCACGCCCCAATGACAGCCGCACAAAGGAACGCGACGGCGACCGTCCTGAGCCTCACCGAGGCAACCCCTCTCTTGGGGTCGGCTTCCCTGCTTCCGCCATGAGTCGTTGGAGCTTCATGTACAGGTTGCGGTGGTATCGGGCGGAACCCGGCGTGTCATTCACCGTAGTGATGAAGCCCCCGAACGACAGCCGGAAGTGCCCATCGACTTCGTTGTACCAGACGGCAAGCGGCAAGGTAAGAGTCTTGGTCTTCGCCATCGCGGCCCTCCCTCTTGATCGTGCCGTTGAAGTCTAGTCCCCTGAAGGTCGGGCACCTAGCCTCCGACTGGCGACATGGGCATGCCCAGCGCGGCGACGTTCTTGGAATGACCCCAGGGGATAGGTCTCGCCGGCGCGGTGCAGACCGAAACGGGTCATTCCGAACTCGGGAGAGGGGTGGCGCGCCCGGCGGGACTCGAACCCACGACCTCCAGGTCCGCAACCTGGCGC
>CAZVPS010000072.1:0-9997 GCA_964629105.1 uncultured Anaerolineaceae bacterium | reverse complement strand
GGCCCTGCTAGACTCGGGGCACCCCAGCGGAGGACCCGTGAGCGACGTCAACGCGCTCGTGACCCAGAACGCAGCCCTATTCACCGGCGGGCTCGTGCTCGTCATCGCGGCTCTCGCGCTCGCTCTCGCGCTGGTGGCCCGTCGCGGCCGACGGCTCGAGGCGCGGCTGGAGGCGCTGACGCGCGGCGAGGACGGTCGCAACCTGGCCGGCGTGCTGGACGCCCACCTCGCCAAGGTGCTCGCCGTCGCGCGGCGCCAGGACGAGCTCGATGCCCACGCCGTGATGCTCGAGACGCAGGCGGGACGCTCGGTCCAGGGCGTCGGCTTCGTCCGCTTCAACACCTTCGAGGACACCGGCGGCAACCAGAGTTTCGTGCTCGCCCTGCTCGACCCGGCAGGCAACGGCGTGGTCGTCAACAGCCTCCACGCGCGCCAGCAGTCCCGCCTGTACGCCAAGGCCGTCCAGGCGGGCGTCGCCGAGGGTGCGCTCTCCGACGAGGAGGCCGAGGCGATCCGGTTGGCGACCGCGCGCGCCCACGGGCGCTGAGCGGACGCCCGCCGCGATGACGCCGGCGGGCAGGGGACGCGGGCGGCGCGGCGAGCCGGCGGAGCTAGAGCAGATCCCCGTCTGGGGCGACCAGGCCGTGGTTCACGGCAAGCGCCCGGTGGCCGGGACGGGAACCGCCGTGCCGGCCGGCGTCGATGCGCTGCTCGCCGGGCTCAACCGCGAGCAGAAGCGCGCGGTCACCCACGGCGAGGGTCCGCTCCTCGTCGTCGCCGGCGCCGGCACCGGGAAGACCCAGGTCGTCACCCGGCGGATCGCCTGGCTGATCGCCACCCGGCGCGCCAGGCCCTCCGAGATCCTGGCCCTCACCTTCACCGACAAGGCCGCCGAGGAGATGCAGGCCCGGGTCGATCGGCTCGTCCCGTACGGCTACACCGACACCGTCATCTCCACCTTCCACGCCTTCGGCGACCGGGTGATCCGCGAGCACGCCCTCGAGCTGGGCCTCCCCTCGGAACCGCGCGTCCTATCCCGCCCGGAGACGGTCATCTTCCTCGCCGAGCGGCTCTTCCGCCTCGACCTCGACGAGTACCGCCCGCTCGGGAACCCGACCAGGTTCCTCGACGCCCTCGCGACGCTCTTCTCGCGCCTCAAGGACGAGGACGTGTCGCCGGCCGCGTTCACGGCGCACGCCGCCCACCTCGTGGCGGAGGTGGAGGCCGGCGCGCCCGACGGCCCGGCCCGCGAGGCGCTCCGGGAGACGGCCCGCCGCCAGCTGGAGCTGGCCGCCGCGTATGCTCGCTACCAGGAGCTGCTGGGCGAGGCCGGGGCCATCGACTTCGGCGACCAGGTGGCCCTCGCCCTCCGGCTGCTTTGCGAGCACCCGGCCGCGCGAGAGGAGCTGCAGGCCCGCTTCCGGTACGTGCTCGTGGACGAGTTCCAGGACGTCAACCGGGCCCAGGCCGAGCTCGTCGCGCTCGTGGCCGAGCCTCGCCGCAACATCGCCGTGGTCGGCGACGACGACCAGTCGATCTACCGGTTCCGCGGGGCGGCAACCGGGGCGATCGTCGATTTCCTCGGCCGCTTCCGGGGCGCGCGGACGATCGTCCTGCGCCGCAACTACCGCTCGCGGGCTCCGATCCTCGACGCCGCCTACCGCCTGGTCCGCTTCAACGACCCAGATCGCCTGGAGGTGCAGCAGGGGATCTCGAAGCGGCTCATCGCCCAGCGGCGCGGGCCCAGGGGGCGGGGAGCGGCTCCGGCCGCGCCGGTTCGCCATCTCGCCTTCGCGACCGGTTCCGAGGAGGCGGACTGGGTGGCCGCCGAGATCGCGACGCGGATCGCGTCCGGGGCGCCGCCGCGTGACCACGCGATCCTGGTCCGGGCGAACGCCGACGCGGACGCCGTCCTGCGAAGCCTCAATCTCGCCGGGGTCCCCTGGCGCTTCTCGGGCATCTCGGGTCTCTACGCCCGGCCGGAGATCCGGGTCCTCCTCTCCTTTCTGAGAGCGGTGGGCGAGCCGGGCAGCTCCGTCGATGTCTACGGCCTGGCCGCCTCCGATCTCTACGACCTCGGCGGCGACGACCTCTCGGCGCTGGCGAACCGGGCGCGACGGACGAACCGCTCCCTGTGGGAGACGCTCGTCGAGGTGGACGGCCAGCCGGGCCTCCTCCGCCTCCGTCCCGAGACCCGGACGTCGCTGGCGCGGCTCGTCGCCGACCTGCGTCGCTACAGCGAGCTGGGCCACCGGCGCCCGGCTGGCGAAGTCCTATACGACTTTCTCCGGTCATCCGGTTCACTTGCCCGGCTCATGGGGGCGGAGACGGTGGCCGCCGAGGAGGCGCTCTCGAACATCGCCCGCTTCTTCGAGATCATCCGGGCCCAGTCGGACCTGCTCGCCGACGACCGGGCCGTCTTCCTCGCGCCGCACCTGCAGACGCTCATCGACGCCGGGGACGACCCGGCGACCGCCGACGTGGACCCCGACGCGGACGCCGTCGCCGTGGCGACCCTCCACAAGGCAAAGGGGCTGGAGTGGCCGGTCGTCTTCCTCGTGGGGCTCGTGGATGGCCGCTTCCCCGCGCGCGGGCGGCGCGAGCAGCTGGCCGTCCCGGACGCCCTGCTGCGGGGTGTCTTTCCCGGCGGCGACGCCCACGTGCAGGAGGAGCGGCGGCTCTTCTACGTGGGGATGACGCGGGCCCGGGACGAGCTCGTCCTCACCCACGCGCTGGACTACGGCGGCAAGCGGACCCGACGCGTCTCTCCCTTCGTTCTCGAGGCGCTGGACCTCCCGGCCGGGACGGCGCCACCCGCCCGCATGTCCAGCCCCGTCGAGCGGCTTGCCGCCCTCGAGGCGACGGCGCCGGAGCGGCCGGCCTTCGCCGCCGCGGGCGACCGCCGGGAACCCCTCGTCCTCTCCTTCTACCAGGTCGATGCGTACCTGACCTGCCCGCTCAAGTACCGCTACGTGCACGTCATGCGCGTCCCGGTCGCCCCGCACCACGCCATCGTGTACGGCGCGGCGCTCCACGTGGCCGTCTCCGAGTTCCACCGCCGGCACGCCCGCGGCGACGTGATGACCGAGGAGGGGCTGATCGGCGCGTTCGAGGCGGCCTGGTCCAACGAAGGCTTCGTCTCGCGCGAGCACGAGGAGGCACGACTGGAGGCCGGCCGGGCTGCCCTGCGCCGCTTCCGGGTGGAGCAGCTCGCACCGGGCGCCGTCGTGCCGGCGTACGTGGAGCGGGAGTTCGCATTCACTCTCGACGGCGACCGGGTCCGGGGACGGATGGACCGCATCGACATCATCCCGCTGGAGGACGGCCGGGCGCCGGTCACCGTGCCCGACCCGCCGTTCGCGGGAGCGGGCGTCGTGGAGCACGTTCTTCCGCTCCTGCCCGAGCGCGTCGTCATCACCGACTACAAGAGCTCCGACGTCCGCGACCCCGCGCGAGCCCGCGAACGGGCGAAGGAGTCGCTCCAGCTCACGATCTACGCCATGGCCTGGCAGGCCCAGACGGGCCGCCTGCCCGATGCCGTGGCCCTCCAGTTCCTCGAGTCGGGCCTCGTCGGGGTGGCCGACGTGGACGCCGCCCGGGTCGAGAGAGGAGTCGCCGACATTCGCACGGCGGCGGCCGGGATCCGGGCGCGCCGGTTCGAGGCGACGCCGTCGTACATGGCCTGCGCCTGGTGCGCATTCCGCGAGGTCTGTCCGGCGAGCGTCGCCCGGTGAGCGCCGGAGAGCCGCGGCCGCGCCTGGCGGCGATCACGTTCGACTTCGGGAACACGCTCGTGCCGGTCGATCGCTCGGCGCTGGAGGCCGTCGTGGGTGCGATCGCCGACGCGGCGGCTGCCCGGTTCGGCGTCGATCGGAGTGCCTTCCTCGCCGCATGGGGCGAGGAACGGGCGCGACAGTTCCGCGAGGAGGTGCCGCACTTCCGCGAGACGGACCTGGCCGTGCGGCTACGGCGCGTCCTGGCCCGCCTGCGCGGCATGACGGCTCCCGAGCCCGAGGAGAGCTGGGACGCCGCCGCCGCCGCGGGGTGGTCGACGACGGCCGAGATCGACCTGGGCATGGACGTCTACAGCCGGGCCTTCGTGGCCGGCCTCCCGCCCGACCCCGCGGTGGGCGCGATGCTGGCGCGCCTGGCGCCGCGGTACCGGCTGGGGATCCTCTCCAACTGGCCGCTCGCCGCCACGATCGACCGCTACGCGCGGGCCGCGGGCTGGACGCCGCACCTGGCGGCGATCGTGGTCTCGGAGCGGGTCGGGACGGTCAAGCCGCACCCGGCCATCTTCCGGGCGGCCGAGGCGGCGCTGGCCGCGGCAGGGGAGCCGCCGCTCGACCCGGCGTCGATCCTTCACGTCGGCGACGACTGGGCAGCGGATGTCGTCGGCGGCGCCCGGGCCGGCTGGCGCGTCGCCTACCTGCGGGCGCGCCCGCCCGATTCGCCGCTCCCCGGGAGCGAGCCCGACGACGGCGCGGAGCCGGACCTGGTCCTGGACCGACTGGCCGACCTGGAGGCCGCGCTCGGCGCCCTGGCCCGTGAGGCGATGCCGGTGCGCCAGCCCGCAGGGCCGCCCCGCGGCTAGACTCGACGGGTGGAGACGCGCGACCGGCTGGCGAACCTCGGCATCCTCGGCGCAGCCCTCGTCGCGTGGGCGGTGGTGGCCCTGCTTGTCCTGAACCGTGACCCGCGGGAGGACCCCGTGGCCGGCCTGCTGGGCGCCATCTCGATTGGGACCGCCGTCGGTCTTGCCGCCACGCCGCTCTTCTGGCTCGCCGTCTTCGCCCGCCACGGCCGGATCGCCTACCGCGGCGACTGGCTCCGGGCCGGCAGGCGCGGCCTGTGGGTCGGGCTCGTGATCGGTCTCTTCGTCGAGCTCCGCGTCCTCGGCGTCTTCAGCCTTCCCATCGCCCTCTTCATCATCGTCCTCGTCGTCTTCGCCGAGTTCACGCTCAGCTTCGAGCGCTGAGCCCCGGCACCCACCGGAGGTCCGTCATGCCCGCCGCCCCCGAGCTCAAGGCCCGCGCCGCCGCTGCCGTCGAGGCCGCCCGGCCAGAGATCCTCGAGCTCTCGGCCAGGATCCACGCCAACCCGGAGCCGGCCTTCGAGGAGCGCCGCGCGGCCGCCTGGTGCGCCGAGGCGATCGCCCGCCACGGGTTCGCGGTGGAGCATCCCGCCGGGCGCCTGGCGACCGCGGTCCGGGGCCGGCTGACCGGCGGCAAGGGGCCGAACGGGCCGCGGATCGGCGTCCTGGCCGAGTACGACGCACTCCCGGGGCTGGGCCACGGCTGCGGCCACAACACGATGGCCGCCTCGGGCGTGGGCGCGGCGATCGCCCTCGCGGCGCTCCGCGACGCGTTCGCCGGGGAGATCGTCTTCCTGGGCACGCCGGCGGAGGAGCGAGGGAGCGGCAAGCAGTTCATGCTCGACGACGGGCTCCTGGACGGGCTCGACGCGGCCCTCCTCTTCCACCCGGCCGACCGCGACATGGTCGGCTGCATGCTCCTTGCCAGCGAGGATGTCGACGTCACGTTCACCGGCAAGGCGGCCCACGCCGCCGGTGAGCCGTGGGAGGGCAGGAACGCCCTCGACGCGGCGGTGCTCCTCTTCCAGGCGATCGGGCTGTGGCGCCAGCAGCTGCCCCAGCACGCGCGCGTGCACGGGATCGTGCTGGAGGGCGGCACGGCGGCCAACATCATCCCGGATCGGGCGACGGCCCGGTTCATGATCCGGAGCACGGACCAGAGGTACTTCGAGTCGATGCGCGATCGCTTCCGGGCGCTCGTCGACGGCGCGGCGATGATGGCCGACGTCGCCGGCGCGGCCGTCTTCTCGGGCGGCTCCACGACGATGAAGGACAACGAAGTCCTGGCCGGCCTGTGGCGGACGAACCTCGAGGCCGCCGGGCGGGTCGACGAGGGGGTCGACAAGGACCACATCGGCAGCTCCGACATGGGCAACGTCTCGCTCGTCCTGCCGACGATCCACCCCTCGCTCGCGATCTGCGACCACGGGGTGCCCTGGCATTCCATCGAGTCGCGCGACGCGGCCGCCACGCCACGGGCGGACGAGACGACGCTGGTGGCGGCCACGCTCGTCGCCCAGACGGCGCTCGACCTGCTGGCCGACCCGTCGCTCGTCGACGCGTCCTGGCGGGAGTTCCGCGGGGAGGCCTAGGAGGATAGGGGCACGCCGGTGCAGCCAGTTTGGAGGTGACTCGGGTGTCTGACCTGCGCTCTCGCCGATGGAAGCTGCCCGTTGCCGTTTCGCTGGCGTGCGTCCTCGCAACGGCGGGCTGCTCCCCCCGGGTTTCCTCACAGGCGACAGGCGACGCGACCGTCACGTCGCTCATGCGTGCGGCCCTCGATCTGATGGAGCGCCGAACATCGGCGCTCGTGGAGGGGGCCGTCCCGGCGCCCCTGCTCGGTCCTCTGGCGTCGAACGCCGCTCGCGCCTCCTCGTCCGTCATCGCCCAGGAACGGTCAGCGATCCGCGAGCTGACCGTGCGACGGGACGTGGCCCGGCAAAGGGGCGAGGCGTACACCCGCGCCACGACCGTCCTCACGCTGCAGAAGGCGACGGTCTCGGACTCCCAGATCGACCTCGTCGTCGAGGAGCTGACAACCCTCACCTTCAAGAAGGTCAGAGGGGGCGAGCCGGACTTCACGGCGTTCGTGACCGAGCGGGAGTTCCACTTCGTCCGGGACGCGGCGGGCTGGGTCCTGGTGTCCCACGGCATGATGAACCAGGCCCCGCCCGCGCCGATGAACGAACCCTGACGCCGCGCTATCATCCGCGGGCGCCCCGCCGGACGGCGGACACGAACCGGCGGCGCCCGCACCGGCGATCGATCCGTTCCGCGACACCGCGGGCTCGCGCCCGCGCCGTCGCCCGGTCGCCAGGAGGATTCGCGTGACCGATCAGCCCGGCCACGGTCCCGCCGCACGGGGATCCGCGGGGTGGCGCGCCCCGGGAGCGTTCCCCGACGTCGACTACGGCCATCTCAACGGCTGGGACCGCGACTTCGAGGCGTTCTCCGACTTCGACCTGCCGACCTACGTCGGCCCGTCGACCTTCTCCAAGCTCCCCTGGGTGACCGACCCGGCCGAGATCCGCCGGCGCGGCGTTGACGTCGCCATCGTCGGGGCCCCCTTCGACGACGCCGTCAGCCACCGGTCCGGGGCGCGGTTCGGCCCCCGCGCGATCCGCGAGGCCAACTACTCGACCGGCTCGCTCAACTCGCTCCAGCTCGGCCACGTGGAGCCGTTCGAGGTGCTCACCGTCGTCGACGCCGGCGACGCGAACATCATCCCCGCGTGGATCGAGCGCGGCCACGCCTTCATCTACCGCAAGGTCCGGGAGGTCGCTGAGACCGGGGCGATCCCGATCGTGCTCGGCGGCGACCACTCGATCACCTGGCCGGCGGCAACCGCGATCGCCGAGGTCCGGCGGCCCGGGAGCATCGGGATCGTCCACTTCGACGCCCACGCCGACACCGCGCCGGAGGATTGGGGCGTGCTGGCGGGCCACGGGACGCCGATGCGGCGGCTCATCGAGAGCGGCGCGGTCAAGGGCAAGAACTTCGTGCAGGTCGGCCTGCGGGGCTACTGGCCGCCGGTCGACGTCTTCGAATGGATGAAGGGCCAGGGGATGCGCTGGCACCTCATGCGCGAGATCGAGGACCGCGGCGCGGAGGCGGTCATCGACGACGCCATCGCCGAGGCGCTCGACGGGCCGGACGCCGTCTACCTGTCCATCGACATCGACGTCATCGACCCCGGCATGGCGCCCGGCACGGGCACGCCCGAGCCCGGCGGGATGCTGACGCGGGAGGTCCTGCGGGCCATTCGCCGGATCGTGGGCGCGGTGGACCTGGCCGGGATGGACATCGTGGAGGTCTCGCCGCCCTACGACCATGCCGAGATCACGGCGGCGGCGGCCAACCGCTGCGCGCTCGAGGCGATCTCTGCCCTGGCCGTCAAGAAGGCGGCCGGCCGCGACGTGCGGTTCAGGCGGTAGGGGAGCGGCCGGACTCCGGTAGGGGGGCGATCTGGTTGCCGCCTGGCCGACAACCTCGCCGCCACTTCCAGCATGCGGGCTGCTGAGTTCCCGTGGTGTTGAGCGTGGGATTCACGGCGAACCCGCGGTTCGGCGGGAATCCCGAGCACGGAAGCGCCTGATTCGAGCAGCGCGGCTGCTGGGACTCGTGCCGCGACCAACCCGACGCTGCCCGGCGATGCGCCCTGCGGCTCGACGTCGTCCGGCGGCGTAGGATCAACCAATGAGCAGGACGCCCCGCCGCGACACGGCGGAGACCCCGGCGGAGGCGCTGGCGCGCCTCTACGACCTCGACCTCCTCGACGACCCCGGCGACCTCGACCTCTGGACGGCTCTCGCCGCCGAGGCCGCCGGCCCCGTCCTGGAGCTCATGGCGGGGAGCGGCCGGATCGCTGTTCCACTCGCCGAGGAGGGCCATGCCGTCACCGCCGTGGACCTCGACGCGGCGATGCTCGGCCGCGCCCGCCGGCGGGCGGAGAGAGCCGGGCCGGAGGTCGTCGCGCGAGTCAGCCTGGTGCTCGGCGACGCGACGACGCCCGATCCCGGGCTGGGACGCGGCTTCGGGCTCGCCTTCATCTCCCTGAACTCGATCCTCCTCCTCGGCAGCCGTGCCGCCCAGCGCGCCGCGTGGGAGGCCCTTGCCGCGCACCTCGTGCCGGGTGGGGTGGCGGCGGTGGACACGTGGCTGCCCGACGCCCACGACCTCGCCCGCTACGACGGCCGCCTCCACCTGGAGTACCACCGCCCCGACCCCGAGACCGGGCGGTGGGTGACGAAGACGGCGGCCGCCCAGCACGACGCGGCGACCCAGACGGTCGCGCTCACGACGATCTACGACGAGGGCGACCCCGGAGAGCCCGCCAGCCGCTGGGTCCGGCGCGACGTCGTCCGCCTCCTGACGGCCGACGAGCTGCGCGCGATGGCCGAGGCGGCGGGTCTGGAGGTGGAGCTGGTCGCCGGCGGCTACGACCGCGAGCCCCTGGGACCCCATGACGATCGGGCGGTCGTGATCGCCCGAAAGCCGGTCTCCGGTGGGCGCGAATGAGCGTGGTATCGTCGGCCTGATGGCCTCCCCGAACACCCCGATCCGCCTCCTCCTCGTGGAGGACGTGCCCCAGGTCGCCCAGTACGTGCGCGGCCTGCTGAACGTGCAGACGCAGATCAAGCTCGTCGACGTCGTGAGCGACGGCGGCCGTGCGGTGGACCAGGCGCGGCAGCTGCGCCCCGACGTCGTCATCGTGGACTGGCTCCTCCAGGGGCGCACGAAGGGCGAGAAGGTCGTCGCCCAGCTCCGTGAGAGCGGCCTCGGCACCCCCGTCGTGGTCCTCACGGTCCCCCAGAGCCCGGTGGCGCGGGATCCCGGCGCCGGGATCAATGCTGTCATCGCGATGCCGTTCTCCGGCTTCGAGCTGGTCAACGTCGTGGCCTCCATGCACCAGGCGGCGATCGCGGCGAGCGAGAGCGTCCGCTCGACGATGGTCGCGGTCTACGCCCCGAAGGGCGGCGTCGGCAAGACCACCATCGCCTTCAACCTCGCCGTTGCCCTGGGCCAGGCCGGGACGCGGACGGCCCTGGTGGACGGCGGCCTCCAGTTCGGTGACCTGCGCTCGCTCCTCCGGGTTCCCGCGGATGCCCCATCGATCCTGGATCTTCCGACCGACCGGATCGGCGAGGGCGACCTCCAGGACGTCCTCTGGCGCGACCCGTCGGGCATCGACATCCTCCTGGCTCCACCGCGGGTCGAGATGGCCGAGATGGTCAGCGTCCGCGACATCGAGAAGGCGCTCTCGCTCCTGCGCCGCCTCTACGGGGCCGTCGTCGTCGACATGTCGTCGGCCCTCGGCGACATCCCGCTCGCTCTCCTCGACGCGGCGGACACGATCCTCGAGATCGTGACCTACGACTCGACGACGATCCGGAACACGCTCGC
>CAZVPS010000071.1:0-10065 GCA_964629105.1 uncultured Anaerolineaceae bacterium | reverse complement strand
GGACCGGCTGCCGGCCGGCTACGGCGTCCGGAGGCCCGGCGCGGGTCAGGCCGGCACTGGGGGCGGTGGCGCCGCCCCTCCTTGAACCGCCCGCCCGCCAGGAATACCGTCGAGTCGTCGACGGGGGTCGACCCCAGCTCGCGTTCGTCTCCGTCGTCGCCAGAGTGGCTGCCCGGTCCGCGGCTCGGTCTTGGCGATCGCGCACCATCGGCGAGCCGCATCGAGGGCACACTTGGGCCGGGGCCTGGGCGGGCGCGTCCGTCACGGACCCGGCTCCGCCTGCAGCAGCGCCCGCAGCCGCGCCACCGCGGCGTCCACCTCGTGGCCGCGGGTCTCGATCTCGTCGAGGAGCTCCAGGGGCGTTCGCGTATCGCCGGCGGCCTTCGCCGTCGGGTTCACCGCCTTGAGGTCGTAGCCGCGGGCCTCCAGCTCCTCGCGGGTGACCGTCCACGAGCGCGGCGAGTCCGCGCGGGAGCCCGCCAGCGCGAACAGCTCGTCGAACCGGTCGACCGTCAGCGGTTGCTTCTTCGTGACCTTGATGTCGGAGAGGTCGAAGTACCAGGTCCGCTCCGTCGGGCCGCCCTTCGTGAAGAAGAGGAGGTTCGTCTTGACCCCTGCGCCCGCCGACGAGAAGACGCCGGGCGGCAGCGAGACGATGCACCACAGGTCGGTCTCGTCGAGGAGCTTGCGCTTCGTCTGGACGAATGCCGACTCGGTTGTCCGGAAGAGGACGCCCTCGTCGATGACCATCCCGCAGCGCCCGCCCGGCTTGAGCGCATCGATCACGTGCTGGAGGAAGAGCACCTGCGTCGCGCCCGTCTTGTAGGCGAAGTTCGTCTGGGCCTCGCGCCCCTCCTTGCCGCCGAAGGGCGGATTCATGAGGACAACGTCGAACTGGTCGGGCGCGCCGGCGAAGAGGCCGCCGTAGACCTCCTGGTGGGTGAGCGTGTTGCCATGCCAGATGTGCGGGTGGTCGATCCCGTGGAGGACGAGGTTCGCGAGGGCGATCGGGTAGATGAGGTCGGCCTTCTCGCGGCCCCAGAACGTCTCCTCGCGCAGGAAGCGGAGGTCCTCGGCGGTCGCGCCCTCGCCCAGGCCCAGGCGCATCCAGTCGAACGCCTGGGCGAGGAAGCCGCCGGTGCCGCAGCCCGGGTCGTAGACCGTCTCGCCAACCCGCGGGTCGATCACCCGGACCATCGCCCGGATCACCTCGCGGGGCGTGAAGAACTGGCCGCCGTCGTTGTTCTTCTCGCCCATCTTGAGGAGCAGGCCCTCGTAGGCCTGGCTCAGCATGAAGAGGTGGGTCTGGTCGACGGCCTCCACCCGGATCTCGTGGACGTGGTCCAGGATGTCGAGCAGGTTCTTCTCCGTGTCGACCGCGACCTTGTCGATCGCGCTCACGACCTGGCTGATCACCCGCTGCCGGGCCGACGCGCCCGCGGCTTCCCGCAACCCGCGGAGGTGGGGAAGCAGCGCCCCGTTGACGAAGGCGAGGTAGGCGCCCATCGCGGCGTCGGTCAGCTCGGCCCGCTTCACCCCGCCTGGGGCCGCCCAGTCCCGCCAGCGGAACGGCGCCTCAAGTGACGGGTCGAAGGCGATGCCGAGCGCCGCGGCCTCCTCGGCCTCGATCTCCTCGCGCTCGTCGAGGATTCGCAGGAAGAGGATCCACGACAGCTCCGGCACGTACTGGAGAGCGCCCGCGTAGTTGGCGCGCCGCATCACGTCGGCGATCTGCTTGATCGCGGCGTTCACGGACGACGGGGTGGCGAGGCGACGGGGGGCGGTGGCCTTCATCGCGGACGAAGCCCGCTGGGCAGGGTCCCGTCGATCGCGTCGAGCAGCTCGCGGGCGGCGTCGATCGCCTCGCCCGCCTCGCCTTCGAGCGGGGCGGGGGAATCCGGCGGATACCGGTAGAGCCAGGCGTACGGCGTGAGCTCGACTGCTCGATCCAGGGCGGGTCCCAGCGTGGGAGCCAGGGGACGGGCGAGCGAGCCCAGCACGTCGAGGTCGTGGGTGCGGCCGAACCGGACCCCGTGCCAGGTCAGGAACCCCTTGATCGCCTTCTCCGCCGCCTGCTGGCAGTGGTACACGACCACCCGGGCGAAATCGGGATCGTCCGCCAGTCGAACGGCGACCTCGAGGTCGAGCGCGGCGAGCTCGAGCCACGAGCGGACCTCGACCTCCAGGCCGGGGTCGGCCGCCACGGGGTCAGGCGCCATACAGGAGACGTCCCTCGCGGAGGGCAGCTTCCGGGAGCGAGTTGACGACGTGGGCGCGGAGGTCGAACGCGGGCCGGGTCATCACCACGGCGTCGACGGGGACGCCCACTCCTCGCAACGCCCGGACCGCCAGCTGCGGACGACGGCGCTCCGCCGGTGCGTCGGCCGGAACGACCACCAGGAGGTCGTAGTCGCTGCCTGGGTCCGCCCGGCCACGCGCCCGCGAGCCGAACAGGTAGACCGCCTCGGGCCGGTAGGCCTCGACGAGGCGACGCAGGATGGAGCCGAGGATCGCGTCCACGCTTCGATCGTACGCGGCCAGCGCCTCGCCGGCTCTCCCATGGCGCGCGTCGAGGGATGGCGACCGCGCCGTGAAGTACCGCTGTCGTCCCTCCATCTCCGACCACACCAGGCCCGCGTCCTCCAGGCGCCCGAGCTCGCGCGCGGTTGTGCCTGCGGATGCGCCCACGAGGCGCGCAATGGCGCGCAGGTGGAGGCGCGAGCCGGGCGTGTCGACCAGGAGACCCAGGATCCGCCGGCGGATCTCGGAGCGTCCTGCGCCCAACACGGCCCTGTACTCAGACATGAGTACAAGTGTACTCAACGGTGAGTACAGGTCAACGCTCCGGCCGCGGCCGCGCGGCTCGGGGCGACTACGACGCCGGGAGGGCGATCTTCGTCGGCCACGGTCCGGGCCCCCGACCATCCTGGGGACGGCCAAGGAGGTAGCCCTGGCCATATCCGACCGCGAGCCCCCGCAGTGCCTTGAGCTCGGCTGCGGTCTCGATCCCCTCGGCGATCAGCCGAAGCTTGCGCTTCACCGCGAAGAAGCCCATCCCGGCGATGAGCGCCTGGCGGGCGGGATCGGCGTCGATCCCGCGGATGAGCCCGATGTCGAGCTTCACGAAGTCGGGCGCGAGTTCGAGGATGTGGCGGAGGCTGGCGTAGCCGGCGCCGGCATCGTCGACCGCGAGGCGGACGGTCGGGCCGAGCCCCGCGAGCTCGTGGCGGAGCGCCGGGTAGTCGTCGATCACGACGTGCTCGGTGATCTCGAGGACGATCCCTCGCTCGCGCCCGCCCAGGAGCGCCCGGAGCGCGCCCGATCCGATGAGCCTCGGCGAGGCGTTCAGGCTGAGGTACGCCCCGGGCGGGAGGATGGCTGCCGCCTCGAGGGCGGCGCCGAGGGTGGCCGTCTCGAGCTCGATCCCGAGCCCGGCCCGGACGGCGAGGGCGAAGACGGCGTCGGGCGGGATGCCGTTGTCAAAGCGGCTGAGGGCCTCGTAGCCGACGACCGCCCTGGTGTGGAACTCGACGATCGGCTGGAAGAACGGGGTGAATGCCGCCGCATCGAGGATCGCCTGGACGCTCGCACGGGCCTCGTCCTCGCGATGGCCTGCCTCCAGCCCGGGAGTGACGAGCGCCCCGACGATCGCGGCGAATGTCGCGAGGGCCGGCAGGCGCTCGATGATCTGCTCCGCGATCATCGCATCGTGGACGCCGAAGCCGATCACCCCGACGACACCATGGGGACCCTTGAGCGGAGCGAAGACGACGCTGTGGAGGCCAGACGTGCTGATCGCCTGGCCGTAGGCGCCGTCCTCGGGCCGGGCCTGCCAGGCCTCGGCCCACGGCCCGGTTGAGGCCCGCTCGCGAAGATGGCGCGCCCGGGCGTCGGGAACGAGGTTCCCGGCCGCGAGAGCGAGTCCTATGCGTCCCGCTGCGGCGAGGATCCGCCCGTGGTCGTCCCCGAGCCCGATCGCCCAGGCCGAGTCGATCTCCGGGAGTCGGACGATCTCGGCACAGGCCGCGGCCGCGATCGCCTCGGGCGTATCGGCCGGATTGATCTGCTCGAGTGCGGCCTCGATCATCTGGCGCTCACGAGCGCGTCGCTCGAGCGCTCCCTCGAGGGCGCGCTCGCGGGTCACGTCGCGGTCCGCCTGGACGTAGCCCGTGAGCCGCCCTTTGGCATCGTGGATTGGCGAAACGACGGACTCGATCTCGATTTGCGTACCGTCCCGGCGGCGGTTTGTGATCGGGCCCGTCCATGTCTCACCGGCGGCGACCGAGGCCAACCGGGCCGCATAGAAGGAGCGGTTGTGGCGATCACTGCGCAGGATACGGGCGTGCTGACCAGCGACCTCCTCGGGCCGGTAGCCGTAGAGGCGCGTGAAGGACGGGTTCACGTAGGCGATCGTCCCGTCGAGGCGGGTGATCATGATCGAGTCGGCCGTCTGCTCGACGGCCGACGTGAGCCACGTCCGCTCCTCCGCTGTCGCGACCCGCTCGGTGATGTCCTGGATGACCGCGACGAAGGCCGGTGGCGTCTCGGTGGCCAGAAGATGGACGCGCACCTCGACGGGGTACGTGGAGCCGTCCTTGCGGCGGTGGATCGTCTCGAAGGCGACCTGGTCGCGCGTGCCGTTCCGGAGCGGGGCCATCAGCTCGGCGAACGAGGCCGGGGTCTGCTCGGGCTTGAGGTCGAGGGGCGTCAGCTCGCGTAGCTCGTCGAGCGAGTAACCGAGGTTCCGGAGGGCGCCAGTGTTCGCTCCGGTGAAGCGCAGGGTCTCGGCGTCGAAGACGTAGATCTCACTGCGTAGCTCATCGAGCAGCCGGGCCAATCGCGTCTGCTGCGCCTCGAGCTGGACGCGCTCGGTGATGTCCTCGACGGTGCCGACCATCCGGACCGGGGTACCCGATGGATCGCGGATGACCTCGCCCTCCTCGTGCACGAGCCGCACAGCACCCTCGGGCCGGACGGTCCGGTAGTCGAGGTCATGCCGGCCGCCGCCCTTGATCGCCGCTCGCTCGGACGCCTGCACCCGAGCCCGATCGTCGGGATGGACGAACGCGAGGAACGCCTCGGTCGTCCCGGGAATTGCGCCCGGCTCAACGCCGAAAATCCGGTGCAGCTCTTCGGATCTCAGGGCCGTGCCCGTCGCGAGGTTCCACTCCCAGCTCCCGATGTGGGCGATCCGCTGCGCCTCGGCGAGGTTGCGCTCGCTTCGGCGAAGCCCGACCTCGGCCGCCGCGCGTGTCCGGAGCGTCGTGATCCCGAACGCCAGGTCGTCCGCGAGGCCGGTGAGCAGCTCCACGTCCTCCGCGGTAAAGGCATTCGGCTCGGTCGCGTAGATCGTGAGCGCGCCGAACGTCCCGTCATCGGCTCGCAGGGGCAGCGCGAGGGAGGAGGCGAAGCCGCGCTGGATTGCCTGCTCCCGCCACGAGGCGAGCTCGGGATCGGTGAGGAAGCTCCGGCCGACGACGGGGCGGCCGGAGCGGATTGCCGTCCCGACTGGGCCCTGGCCCAGCGGGGTGTCGGCCCAGGTGATCGGGATCGATCCGAGGTACCCCGCCTCGTAGCCGGCCTGGGCGACCGGGCGGACGGTGCGCTCCGGATCATCCTCGGCGAGCCCGACCCAGGCGAGTCGATAGCCAGCCTCGTCGACCGCGATCCGGCAGATCAAGTCGAGCAGCTCGGCCTCGTCCTTGGCCCGCAGAAGGGCGCGCTGGGCCGAGCGGAGGACCACGAAGGCACGCTCGTGATCGACCCGAACCACCCGCGCCGCAGGTCTCGGCTCGCCCGGCGTCGGCGCCTGCCCCGGGATCGACCCCAGGGCCGTCTGATCATTCCACTTGCGCCCGCCTCGGCGGGATCCGTCCCCGGGTCCGCTCACCCGGCGCCTCCCGTGTTACGCACGTCCATGGCGTCGCGATCGTACTCCATGGTGGGCCGGAACTGCGAGGAGGAGGGCGGCTCCGGCGTGGTGACCGGCCGGTCGGAGGTTGACATACGTGCGCGTCGGAGACCCGCTCAGCGGCGCCTGCGCTGACGCGGTCGCACCTCCAGGGCGATCACCTGGTCCGGGAAGATGGCGTGGAGCTCCAGGCGCCCGCCGAGCGCGGCCACGTATTCCTCCAGCGTGGACAGGTAGAGGTCGTCCTGCCGCTCGATGCGCGAGACGTTGGCCTGGGTGACCTCGAGCGCGGCCGCGACGTCCCCCTGGGTGAGCCGGCGCGCCGCACGCGCCTCATGCAGGGCGATGGCGTCCTTCATCGCCCGCTTGTGCTCGTCGACGCGCGCTCGTCGCTCCGGATCGGCGTCGATGCGCCGGGCGATCTCGGACCAGCGAAGGGTGCTCATCGGGTTGGCACAATACTACAGAAGCATTGTATCCGCGAAAGTCCGCGTGAAGCGGCGGTCGGTACCATGCCCCGGTGGCCGAGACCCCGCCCCACATGCGCCTCAATGCCTCACGACGTTCGCTCGACCGTGCCGGCGACACCCTGCGGAACTGGGCGCGCTCGGGCGCCATCCTCTTGAGCCCGGCCGAGCAGGAAGCGGAAGCGCTCCTGGAGCGATACCGCCACGAGTTCGAGGGGCCGCTCACAAAGGTCGTGATGGGCCTTCGGTCCATGGTCGCGACGAGCGAGGATCCTGTTCTCGTGGCCCACCGGCTGAAGCGGCGCCCCCGCATCATCGAGAAGCTCGCGCGCCACCCGACGATGCAGGTCAGCCGAATGCAGGACATCGCGGGATGCCGTGCCGAATTGACCAGCCTGGAGACCGTCGACCGCGTGCGGCGTCGAATCGAACAGGCTGGCTGGTCGATCGCGCACGCGGACGACTACAACGCGGATCCGAAGGCCACGGGCTATTCGGGCCATTCACCTCGTCGTGATCCGCGACGCCACGCCGGTCGAGATCCAGCTCCGCACGACGTGGCAGCAGGCGTGGGCCGCCGCGGCGGAGCGGCTCGACCTGCGTTACGGTCTCGCGCTCAAGGACGGCCGCGGACCGGAGCCGCTGGGGAGGTTCATGGAACGCGTGGCGTATGCTCGCGACCTGCAGGGCCGCGGAATGGTCCCGGGCCCCGGACTCCGGGACGAGCTCGCACGACTGGCAATGGAGGCAGAGCAGTGGCTGTCGAACAGGCGCTCGACGCGCTGACGCTCGTCCACTACCTCGTCGTCTTCGACGGGCCGGGTCGGCGTCTGCTCCGGTGCGAGCGCTTCGAGGACGAGGACGCGGGCCTCACCGCCTACGCGGCTGCTGAAGAGGAGTACCACGGGCGCGCTGGCATCGAGGTGGTCCTTCTCGGCTCGGACTCGCTCGATACCATCCGTCGCACACACGGCCAGTACTTCGAGTCTGCCGACACGCCGGACCTGCCGACGCTCGCGAGTCTCTGAGCGGGGGCAGGCCGTCTCACCTAGGTGGCCGTGGTCCGCGCGGCCGCAAGGTCCGCGGGCGGTTCGCCCCGGGCACGTGTCGGAGTTCGACGTGCAGCGCAGGCTCGAAGCGGAGCTGGGCGAGGAGTGGTGGCAGCGATGACCTACACGGCACGAGCCCGGCGGAGCGGCAGCTGGTGGGCCATCGACGTTCCCGAGCTTCCGGGCGTCTACAGCCAGGCGCGACGCCTCGATCGGGTCGAATCGATGGCGCGTGATGCGATCGCCCTGTTCCTCGACGTCGACCCCGCCACGCTTGACATCCGCGTCGAGACGAACCTTCCGAGCAGCAGCCAACGAGACCTGCGAACCCGATGAGCATCACCAGCGAAACCCGTTGAGCGTGAGGATCTGGTCGGAGATCCTGCCGGGATAGGTCTCCGCAACGCGGTCGACCGCCGCGGCGATTTCCTTCGCCGTCATGTCCCGGGTTGGATCGTTCTCGCGGTACACGAGCAGGAGGCCGTGATGTGCTCCGGTTCCCGCCAGGGCGACGAAGTCCCGCGCATTCGTCGTCAGGACCACAGCGCTCTCTGCCCGTGCGTGATGCCAGCAGCGTGCGTCGGACGTGCCGCGCAGCGGCTCGAGCACCTGGTGCCCGGCGGAGCGGAGGCGCGCGATCAGCTGGTGGCTCGCAGTGTCCTCGTCAACGTAGATGCGCAAGGTCGGGCTCGTAGCGCTGCGCGACGATCCGGTTCTCCGCTTCCTCGGCCGCGATCAGGTCTCGGGCAACCTCGGCGTACCGCTGCGCCTCGAGGACGGCCTCGACCGGCAGGTCGAACTCGCGCGCCGCATCCTCGGCCGTCCAGCCTTCGATCGCTGCGGTGTGCGCGAGGTCCCCGGCTGCGATGTTCCGGCCCTTGATCCATAGCTGTCGACGCCAGGGGTGGTCCCGACTGACGAGCCAGGTCCACTGCTGGCCGACACGTTCGAGGCCGGCGATCACCGGCTCCTCGTAGGTGCCCGGCAGCATGTCCGCGTCCGTCGCGATCACGCGCTTTCCGCGCATCCGAGCGTCGACCACCCAGTGGAACGTCTCGAGCGCCGTTGTCACGGCATCGCTCACGACGCCACGGTAGAACGTGCGCGCCGTCTGGCGGACCTGCGCATCGGTCGCCTCGGGAACGTCGGCGAAGAGCCGGTGACGGCTCCTGCGAGGAATGGCACTCATGGTGCCACATTGTCACCAATAGGGCGCCCCGTCAAGGCGCGGTCCACCGGGATGCGGTTCGCCGGGAGCTGCCTCGCTTGCACGCCGGCTCCCGCGAATCGCGGGGCGGTGCGCGATCGGGACGAGCGGCCACGGACTTCGTCGAGGGTCCGCCCGGCACGGAGCCGATCGCGGTGCGATCGGGGCCAGATGACGCGACGCTAGAAACTCACCGTGAACTGGTTCGTGTATCCGATGTACACCAGGACGGCCTGGGACAGGACATCACGACCGATGAGACCCTGGATGTGCTGTCCGGCGAGCGGCGCTTCGATGACCACTGCTTCGCCGACGACGTTGTTCGGGAAGATGAGTCGGACCGCGTATTGCGCGCAGAGGACACCAGTCGACGAAGGCGTGTTGATGGACACGACCCCGACGGGATGCAGCGCCAGGCGAGCGGCAACGCCGGCCTGGATGACAGTTCCGGATGCTCCCGTGTCGATCATCGCGGCCATCGAGACCGGGCTGGGGACCGGCTGCCCGCTCGAGACGAAGATCGCCTCGACTGCCTGGGGGACCGCGATCCGGACCTCGACGATTGGTCCGATCGATTGCAGGTTGGGTACCGCGACCGTGAACGACGGCACCTACATCCCCAGGTGGTTCGACACGTAGTTCTGCGGCACCTCGACAGGCACGACCTGCTTGACCAGGAACGGCACGTTGCCAAACCGCTGGTATCCGATGTTGATCGCGTCCGCCTGCGACTCGAAGGCGCCCACCAACTCCCCGTCGTGGATCAGCACCCACTTGCCCAGAGACGTGCCCAGCAACTCGTCTCGCCGTGACTCGAAGGTCTGAAGTTCGTCTTTCAGCGTCTCAACCAAGGTCGGAAGCCTCCCGGTGGAGCCCCCATCGTACGCCACGCCGGCGCGCGCGAGATGCGAGGTCATTGGGGTTCACGCACTGGGCGCTTCGAGGGCCAGCGATCGGCGACGCCTGGACGAGAGATCATGCTGGCGGACGATACGGGCTCGCCCTTACCCGCTGCTTACCTGGCGATCACGCCAACCGCGGGAAGTCCGCCATCGTGATCGGAGCAAGCGGGCCGCCAGCAGCGTGCTCGCCGACGCGGCGGATGAAGCGAACAACGACGGCCTCTAGCCATGCTCGCTCGGAGACGGTGATGGATTCGGGCTTCCGGCCGGCCTTCCGGCCGATCTCAGGGTCGCGTTTGTCGCAGATCCGGCCCAGCTTGTCGAGCACCTTGCGGCTGACGGAGAGACCGGCGGCCGCACCGCTTCGCCCGTTGAAGTCCGCTTCGAGCCGGGTGAGGACGAAGTAGGCGAACGCCGGCCATGTTTCGCCGCCATCGCGCGCGCGGCGCAGGCGCGAGGCCAATCGCTCCGTCAGCTCCGTGATGCCATGAAGGAGCGGGCCTCCGCTCCGATGCTTATGGCGCGATCC
>CAZVPS010000070.1:0-10115 GCA_964629105.1 uncultured Anaerolineaceae bacterium | reverse complement strand
TCGTCCTGCGGGGCGTGGCCGCGACGCTGCGGGCCAACCTCCGCGCGGCCGACACGCTGGGCCGCTACGGGGGCGAGGAGTTCATGGTCATCCTCCCCGAGACCGACAGCCTCGCCGCCGCGGCCCTTGCCGAGAAGCTTCGCCAGCTGGTCCTCGGCGCCAAGTACGCCATCGACGGCCATGGGACGGTCGGCGTCACGGTCTCGATCGGGGTCGCCATCGGCGTCGGACGCACGCTGCGCGTCGAGGCGCTCGTCCGCGACGCCGACGCCGCCATGTACTCGGCGAAGGCCCTCGGCCGCAACCAGGTCTACCTCTTCGAGGAACCGGACGAGGACTCCCGCATCCCCCGTGCCCCGATCTCGCCCGAGGGGCGCGCCCGCGCGGTCGAGGTCGGGCAACTCGCCAGGTCGGCCGCCGAGCAGGCGCTCATCCAGACGCTCGTCCCCTATCCGAACCACCGAGGCCAGCCGTCGGCGCGGATCGCCACGCTCTCGGTCCTAATGGGACGCCGGCTGGGCCTGCCCGACGCCGAGCTCGACCGGCTGCGGCTGGCGGCCCTCCTCCACGACGTGGGCAAGCTGGCACTCCCTGAGGAGATCCTCGAGAAGCCGTCGGCACTCACCTCGCAGGAATGGCAGGCCGTCGTCCAGCATCCGCGAATCGGCCAGGTCATCCTCGAGCAGGCCTCGGCGATCAAGGACGCCGTGCCGATCATCCTCCATCACCACGAGCACTTCGGCGGGAACGGCTACCCGTACGGTCTGCGCGGCCAGGAGATCCCGCTTGGGGCCCGGATCGTTGCCCTCGCCGACGCCTACGACGCGATGGTCCAGGACCGCCCGTACAAGCTGGCGATGACCCATCACGAGGCGATTCGCGAGATGAGGCGCCATGCGGGGAGCCAGTTCGACCCCGACCTGGTCGACGCCTTCGTCGACATGTTCGCCGGCGGGATCCCGGACCTCGACCCGAAGCTCGTCGCCCTGGTCACCCTTGGTCCGACCCCGCTCCTGGCGCCCGCCCCCGCCCGCAGCTCGCGCGCGCGACGCCGCGACGCCGCCGTCTAGGCTCTCGCCCGGCGGGCGCGGCCCGGTGGCCCGTCCAGCGACCCGCCCCGAACTCCCCTGGCGGCGGGCTCCCAGCGCGCCGGCTCCCTCCGACTCCCGGCGCCGCCCCTCCGGCTCCCGGCAACCCATGCACGACATTCCGGCCGACCGTGCTCCGTTCGGAGCGCCGGACGGCCTCTCGGCGCGCCCCGAGGTCCAAGCCGAGCACGGTCGATCGCGAAACCGTGCACGGGCCCGGGCGGGCGGCCCGGCCGATCACTGCGGTCCGTTGCGATGAGCCGCGGATAAGCCCCCGGTGAGCGGCCGTCGCTAGGGTTCGCGTCCGGCGGGTCCGCACCGGTCGTCCACGCGGACCCGCCGTCACCCGCCCCGTCCCGCCGTCCATGCGAGAGGCCGCACCCCGGCACTGCCGGGCCGGCCAGGAGGGAACGGACCGATGAACAGGGTCCTCTTGACCGGGCGGCTGACCCGGGACCCCGAGATGCGCGCGCTCGCCTCCGGGAAGCACGTCACCGCCTTCTCGGTGGCCACCAACGAGTACGTCGGGAAGGGCCGCGAGAAGGCTGAGTACCACGCGGTCATCACGTGGGAGCGGCTGGCCGACATCTGTGCCCAGTACCTGGGCCGGGGCTCGATGGTCGCGATCGAGGGCCGGCTCCAGACCCGCCAGTGGGACGACGAGGCCGGCAAGCGCCACTGGAAAACCGAGGTCGTCGCGGTATCGGTGGAGATGCTCTCCGGCCGTCGCAAGAAGGACTACGCGGCCGATGCGCTGGCCGCCCAGGCGGAAGCGATGGGCCTCGAGCCCGACGGCATCGACGACGACGGAACGGCGGCCGCGATCCTCGCGGCGGGCGACCCGGAGGCGGACGAGCTGGAGGTCGCGGCCGTCGCCTGAGAACGTCGCCTCACCCGCGGCGGGCGCCGTCCTCTCCGGCGCCCGCCGCCTCCGGTGCGTGAAGGTCAGTTCGCGACGCCCTGCGGGTGGCCCGGTGGGCCTGGCGGCGGCGCATCGTCGGAGTCGGCTCCTCCCGCGACGGCTCCGACCGAGCGGGCGGGAGCGCGTCCCGTGGCCTGCAGCTGCTCGATCGACCCGTCGACCCGGTCCGCGAAGTGGCAGGCGACCTCGTGCAGCGGCCCGAGGACACGGAACTCCGGATCGACGGCCTCGCACTCGCCCGGGTTGCCGAGCTTCTGGCGCAGCCAGCAGCGGGTATGGAATCGGCAGCCCGACGGCGGGTTGACCGGCGAGGGCACGTCACCGGTGAGGATGATCCGCCGCCGCCGACCCTCGACGACCGGGTCCGGGATGGGGACCGCCGAGAGGAGGGCGACGGTATACGGGTGGAGCGGGATGCGATTGAGGTCGCGCGAGCTCGCCAGCTCCACGATCCGTCCCAGGTACATCACGGCGATCCGGTCGCTGATGTGGCGGACGACCGACAGGTCGTGGGCGATGAACAGGTAGGTCAGCCCGAGCCGGCCCTGCAGCCGCTCGAGCAGGTTGATGATCTGGGCCTGGATCGAGACGTCGAGGGCGCTGATCGGCTCGTCTGCCACGATCAGGTCTGGTTCGAGCGCGAGCGCCCGGGCGACGCCGATCCGTTGCCGCTGGCCACCGGAGAACTCGTGCGGGTAGCGGTCGGCGTAGTCGGGGTTCATGCCGACCGTCGAGAGAAGGTCGCGGACGCGCTCCCGCCGGTCGCCCTTCGCTCCAACGTCGTGGATGTCGAGCGGCTCGGCGATGATCCCGCCGGCGGTCATCCGCGGGTCGAGGCTCGCGTACGGATCCTGGAAGATCATCTGCATCCGCCGACGCATCGCCCGCATCCCGCCCCTGTCGAGAGAGGTGATGTCGACCCCGTCGAAGAGGATCCGGCCGGCCGTCGGCTCGTAGAGGCGGATGATCGCCCGCCCGGTCGTGCTCTTGCCGCAGCCGGACTCGCCGACGAGGCCAAGCGTCTCGCCACGCGTCATGGTGAACGAAACGCCATCGACGGCCCGGACGTCGCCGATGTGGCGTTCGACGATGATCCCCTCCCTGATCGGGAAGTAGACCTTCAGGTCCTCGACGCGCAGGAGCGCGGTGCCGCCGCCCGGACGGCCGGTCGCGGGGTCTCGATCTGAGGCCGTCATTGCGACGCTCCGGTTCGGGCGGGACCGGCCGGCGCGAGGCTCAGCTCGTCGAGCATCCCGGCCGGCGGCGGCGCGGCCGTGAACCCGGGACGCAGGGGCCGTCCGCCGCGGACCTCGTTCGGGGTCGGCGGATTGTGGCAGGCGATCCGGTGGGTGGCGTTCGCACCGGTCATGACGACCGGCTCTCCCTCGGTGAGCGGGCGGAGCCCAGGGTTCTCCGTCCAGCAGGCCTCGACCCGCCAGGCGCAGCGGGGGGCGAAGGGACAACCCGTGGGCGCGTGACGCATGTCGGGCGGGCGGCCCTCGATCGGGATGAGCTCCTCGCCGGCCTCCTCGTCGAGACGCGGGATCGAGTGGAGAAGGCCGACGGTGTACGGGTGCGACGGGCGGGCGAACAGCTCGGCCGTCGGGGCGGTCTCGATGATGAACCCGGCGTACATGACGTTGATCCGCTGGGTCATGCCGGCCACGACACCGAGGTCGTGGGTGATGAGGATCAGCGCCGTCGCGCTCTCCGTCGTCAGCTGCGAGAGGAGCTCCAGGACCTGGGCCTGGATCGTCACGTCGAGGGCGGTCGTGGGCTCGTCGGCGATGAGCAGCTTCGGCTCGAGGGCGAGCGCCATCGCGATCATGACGCGCTGACGCATCCCGCCCGAGAACTGGTGGGGGAAGCTCTTGAGGCGCGCGGCCGGATTGGGGATCCCGACCATGTCGAGGAGCTCGATGGCGCGGGCACGGGCGGCATCCTTCGAGACCTTCCGATGGGCCTGGATCGTCTCGACCATCTGCTCCTGGATCGTCAGGACCGGGTTCAGGCTGGTCATCGGGTCCTGGAAGATCATCGCGATGTCCGAGCCACGGATGTCACGCAGCTCGTCCTCGCGCAGAACGACGAGGTCCTGGCCCTCGAAGAGCACCCGTCCGCCCTCGATCCGGCCGGCCGGCCTGGGCAGGAGGCGGATGATCGCGAGGTTCGTGACGCTCTTGCCGCAGCCCGACTCGCCGACGAGGCCGAGCCGCTCGCCTTCCTCGAGCTCGAACGTGACGCCGTTGACGGCGTGGATCGTCCCTTCGTGCGTCCGGAAGCGGACGACGAGGTCTTCGACGGACAGGAGGGCCACCGGACGCTACCGCTTCAAGCGCGGGTCGAGTGACTCGCGGAGGCCGTCACCGAGCAGGTTGAAGCCGACCGCGCTGATGACGATCGCGAGGCCCGGGAAGATGATGAGCCACGGCGCCTGGCGCAGGAACTTGGTCGAATCGGTGAGCATCGTCCCCCATTCCGGCGTTCGCGGGTCCGGCGGGCCGAGGCCCAGGAACCCCAGGCCGGCGACGTCGATGATGGCCGTCGCGAGGGCGAGGGTCGCGGCGACGATGAGCGGCGTCAGCGAGTTCGGGAGCATGTGCCGGACGAGCAGCCGGATTCCGCTCGCGCCGACGGAGCGGGACGCGATCACGTAGTCCGACTCGCGCAGTGAGAGCAGGCTGCCCCGGAGGATCCGGGCGAAGATCGGGACGTTCACCATCGCCACGGCGAACATGATCTGGGGCAGCCCCCGGTCCAGCCAGGCGACGATGCCGATCGCGAGGAGGATGCCCGGGATCGCGAGCATGACGTCGACGACCCGCATCAGGACGGAGTCGACCTTCCCGCCGAGGCCTCCCGCGAGCGCGCCGATGAAGCCCCCGATGAACACGCCCATGACGACGGAGGTGACGCCGGCGACCAGGCTCACCCGGGCCCCGTACATCACCCGGCTGAGCTCATCGCGCCCCTGGAGATCGGTGCCCATCAGGTGAGCCATGGTGGGGGGCTTGAGTCGCTCCGCGAGCGTGCCTTCGAGCGGGCCGTAGGGTGCGACCAGCGGGGCCAAGAGCGCGGTCAGGACGAACAGGAGGATGAAGAGGACTCCGACGAGCGCCGGCCTGTTGCGCAACAGGCGACGGAACGCATCGCTCCACAGGCCGCGGCTGGCCCGGGCCTCGATGGGGCGCCCGACGGGAACCGCGGGGGCGGCCATCAGGCGTACCTGATCCGCGGGTTGAGGAACGCGTAGAGGATGTCCACGATCAGGTTCACCACCAGGAAGACCAGGGCAAAGATGAGGATCGTGTTCTGGACGACGAGGTAGTCGCGGTTGTGGATGGCCTCGACGACGAACCGCCCGACGCCGCCCCAGGCGAACACGGTCTCGGTGATGACGGCCCCGCCGAGAAGGCCGCCGACCTGGATGCCGATGACGGTCACGACCGGCAACCACGCGTTGCGCATGATGTGGCGGCTGTTGACGCGTCTCTCGTCCAGGCCCTTCGCCCGTGCCGTCCGCACGTGGTCCTCGTTGCTCACGTCGAGGACCGAGGCCCGCGTGATCCGGGTGATGATCGCGAGCGGGATCGAGCCGAGGGCGATCGCCGGCAGGACGAGATGACGGATCCCGTCGAAGAACAGGTCAGGCCGCCCCATGAGGAGCGAGTCGACGAGCACGAAGTTCGACTGGATCTCGAGGTTCGCCCGGGGGTCGATCCGGCCGCCCGCCGGCAGGACGCCGAGCTGGACGGCGAACACGTACTGGAGCGTCAGGCCGAGGACGAAGACCGGGATGCTGATCCCCAGCAGCGATAGCACGGTCACGGCCCCGTCGGACCAACCCTGCGCGTGCCGGGCAGCGAAGCGGCCGAGGGGGATGCCCACCCCGGCGGCGTAGATCATGGCGGCCACGGTCAGCTCGATCGTGGCGGGGAACCGGGTGAGGAGCTCCTTGAGGAGCGGCTGGTTGTTGATGACGCTCGACCCGAAGTCGCCCCGGAAAAGACCGCCGACGTAGCCCACGTACTGCTGCCAGAGTGGCAGGTCGAGACCCAGGTACTCTCGCATCGCCGCCACACGCTGGGGGGTCGCGTGCTGGCCCAGGATCGCCGTCGCCGGGTCGCCGGGCAGCAGGTGGATGAACGCGAACAGGATGATCGACAGCCCGAACAGCACGGGGATCGCTCCGAGCAGCCGTCGAACGATGTACTTGATCATCGGGTCAAGCGGTCCCTGGGCCCTGCCTCTTAACCATCGATTGCCACCGAGTGAACGAGGTCCCCCGGAGGCGAAGGCCGCCGGGGGACCACTTCAGGGGTGACGCCCGCCGAAGGCGAGCGTCACGTCGCTACTTGTCGAGCCAGACGTCGGTGAAGATCTCCAGGACCGTCGGCGAGGGGACGAACCCCCTGACGTATACCGCGGCCGCGGTGGGTGTCTTGCCGGATGCGAGCGGCAAGGCCGGCATGTCGGCGAGGATCAGGTCCTGGGCCTTCTCCCAGCCCGCCCTCTGGCCGGCCTCGTCGGTCGCCTTGAGGGCGTCAAGCATCGCCTGGTTCATGGCGTCGTTCCGGTAGGCGAACTCGGGGTTCGGTCCATACGGGTCGCCCCGGTAGCCGAAGTCCGCCGTGTAGAGGAAGTTGTCGATGCCCAGCCAGTCGCAGTTCCAGCCGATCAGCCAGGCCGGGTAGGTGCCGGTGGATTCCGCGGCCAGGTAGTCGGGCCGCCACGGCGCTGTCTTCGGGTTCGGCTTGAACCCGACCGCCTCGAGGTCGCGCAGGATCGCCTCGAACTCGCCCTTCGGGTCGGGCATGTAGGCCCGGCTGACGTCAGACGGGTACCAGAAGTCGAAGGCCAGGTCGGTGACGCCGGACTCGGCGATCAGCTGCTTCGCCTTCTCGGGGTCGTACGCGGGCATCGCCAGCTCCTTGGCGAACAGGGTGCCGGGCGGCGCCCAGTTGCTGGGGACGAGGCCCGCCCCGCCGAAGAACGCGTCGACGAGCGCCTGGCGGTTGACCGCGTGGGCGACGGCCTGGCGGATCTTCACGTTGTCGAACGGCGTGTGGGTCTGGTTCATCGCCAGAAGGCCCACGTTACAGGCGCTGCCGCGGTCGATTGCCTGGAGGGTCGGGTCAGCCTTGACTGTCGCGACGTCGACCGGCGAGATGGCCTGGGCAAGGTCCACGCCGCCGGACTGGAGCGCGTTCAGCGTCGCCGTGGTGTCGGTGATCGGCTTGAACGTGATCTGGTCGAGGTACGGGCCTCCGGCCGCGGCGTTCCAGTAGGAGGGGTTCTTGACGAGCGTCACGTGGTCGCCCGGCACCCACTCCTTGAACATGAAGGGACCGGTGCCGATCATCGCCGGAGTCCCGCCGGTCGCGTACTTGTTGTCCTTGAAGTCGGGGGCGTTGGCGTTGCCGTCGGTGAGCGCCTTGGGGCTCGAGATGGCAAACGGCGTCAGCGTCATCTGGACGAGGAACGCCGAGTTCGGCTCCTTGAGGGTCACGACGACCGTCGTCGCGTCGGGCGCCGTCACGCTCGCGACTGCGGGCGTGATGACGGTGTCGATGTAGTAGGTGTAGCCGAGGTCGACGTAGGCCGCCGGGATGTTGAGCCAGCGGTCGAAGTTGACCTTCACGGCTGCGGCGTTGAGATCCGTCCCGTCGTGGAACTTGACGCCCTCGCGGATCTTGAACGTGTAGTTCAGGCCGTCGGCGCTGATGGTCCATTCCGTCGCCAGGGCCGGGATGATCACGTCGCCGGTGCCGGGCTTCAGCGTGACCAGGGTCTCCATGACCTGCTGCTCGACGTACGTCGAGTTCATGTCGTCGACGAGCGCCGGGTCGGTCCGGTTGATGTCACCCGGGATGGCAACGACGAAGATGCCACCCGCCTTCGCGGGGGCCTGTGTCGCGGCGCCGCCGCACGCGGCGACCGCGATCGCGGTCGCCGCGGCGAGCGCTGCGAGCTTGAAGCGCGTCATGGGCTCTCCTCCTCCTCAACAGACGGTCGCGTCCCGCCGCACGCGGCGACCGCGACAGTGCCCGGTCCCGGGACGGTGGTCGAACGCATGCTAGCCGCTCCCGCGAGCGGCGTCACGAGTTTCTACGCACGCGACGCGCCACGGGTTCAGCGCAGCTCGAAGAACGAGACCGCGAGGATGACGTAGACGATAATCAGGAGGGCGCCCTCCAGCCAGTTGGACTCGCCGTCGAGGGCGATGAGGGCACTGATGCCGACCGCCGCCGCCACGGCGGCCACCTCGAGGGGGTGGAAGACGAGGTCCATCGGCTGGCCCATGACCGCGCCGAGGATCACGAGAATCGGGCCCACGAAGAGGGCGACCTGGAGGCTCGACCCGTAGGCGACCGCCATGGAGAACTCCATCCGGTTCTTCCAGGCCAGCTGGACGGCGACGAGGTGCTCCGCGAGGTTGCCGATCGTCGGGATGACGATGACGCCGACGAAGAACGCCGAGAGTCCGAACGTCTCGATGAACGGCTCGATCGAGGCGACGAGGATCTCGGACAGGACGGCGAGCAGTCCTGCCGCGCCGAGGAGCACGACGACGGCCGCGCCGCGGCTCCAGGCCGGCCCGCCGTGCTCGGCCGCCGGCTCGTGGCCACCGAGCGTGCGGCTCGCGTTGCGGAACGAGTAGACCAGCGAGAGGACGTAGCCCACGATCAGGATCGCCGCCACCAAGACCGATTCCTCCGTGATCGTCCCCCGCTCCTGCGGGCCGGCGCTGAAGGCGAAGACCGCCGGCACAAAGAAGCCGATCGCGGCCACCACGAGCAGGCCGGCGTTCGACCCGGCGATGCGCGGGTCGAAGCGCTGGATCCCGTTGCGGACGCCGCCGAAGAAGACGCTTGCCCCGAGGACGAGCAGCAGGTTCCCGATGATCGAGCCGGTCAGCGATGCCTTGACCACGTCGATCAGGCCGGCCTGCAGGGCGAAGAAGGCGATGATCAGCTCGGCGATGTTGCCGAACGTCGCGTTCAGGATGCCCCCCACCTGGGGTCCCGTCAGCGCGCCGAGGCGCTCGGTGGAGAGGCCGATGAGCCAGGCGAGCCCGAGGATCGCGATCGCCGAGATGACGAAGACGAGCGTCGGGTCCGCCCCGAGCCCCCAGTCGAGCGCGATGGTCGCGAGGGAGATCCCGACCGTCGCGAGCACCAGGGCCCGTGCGGCCGGGGAGAGCGCGCCGAGGATCGGGAGGTGCGCGGCCGCCGACATGATGGCCGGATCCTACCCGGCCGATCCCGCCCCGTAGAGGCGGCGACGCGGGATCCCGCTGGCTACGGCCACGCGGCGCGCGGCGTCCCCGCGGGCGGCACCATCCGCGACCAGCCGCTCCACCTCGGCGCGGGCAAGCGAAAGCGCGTCTTCCGCGTCGCCCGCGGCCGATGCCCGCCGCGGCGACCCCGCCCTGTCGTCGCCGACCACGATCACCATCTCGCCGCGGGCCACGATCGCGCCGCCCGCGGCGGCCACGGCGAGGTCGGCGAGCGAGCCCCGGCGCACCTCCTCGTGGATCTTCGTGAGCTCACGGCAGACGGCGGCCGGCCGGTCCGCGCCACACGCAGCGGCGAGGTCCGCCAGCGTCGCGGCCAGCCGGCCCGGAGCCTCGAAGATGACGGTCGTGCGCGGATCCTCCCCCACCCGGGCCAGGCGGGACCGGCGCTCGCGGCCCGACCGCGGCAGGAACCCCTCGAACGCCCAGCGCGGGCCGGCGATCCCCGACGCGACGAGGGCCGCCAGCACGGCCGACGGACCCGGGATCGGCACCACGGCGCCGCCCTCCGCGGCCCACGCGGCGACGAGCTCGCCGCCCGGGTCCGGGACCAACGGCGTGCCGGCATCGGTGACCAGGGCGAGGTCCGCTCCGCCACGCAGGTGCGCGAGCAGCTCCGGGCCGCGGGCCGCGGCGTTGCGGGCGTGGTAGCTCACGAGACGGGTGGTCAGGCCGTGACGGGCGAAGAGGCGGCTTGTGTGGCGCGTGTCCTCGGCGGCGACTAGGGGCACGGCGCCCAGCACCTCCAGCGCCCGCAGGGTGACGTCGCGAAGGTTGCCGATCGGGGTCGCGACGACGAAGAGGCGGC
>CAZVPS010000069.1:0-10155 GCA_964629105.1 uncultured Anaerolineaceae bacterium | reverse complement strand
CGCCCGTGGGACCGGGTTCCCGCCCGTGGGGCCGGGCCGGGGCTCTGCCGCCCGGTGACCGCGGGCACCGAGTCGGTGCGCGTCGACACCGCTGTGACCCCACCCGTACCACCGGCGGTGCCCGCTGGTACCACAAGTCAACTCCACCGCACCACTCCCCGCCCCTAGGATCCACCTCAGGCGTCGGAGGCGCCCTGGCCGAACGCGCAGCAGGGGACCGAGCAGCATGGCAACAACCGATTCCCGTACCGGTTTCCGGCTTCCGTGGAGCACGGATCGCGCGGCATCCCGTGAGGCGTCGGCCGTTCCCGCCGATGAGCTCGTCGCGGCAGCGCCCGTGGCCGACGTCGTCGACGGCGCGGCGGCGGCGCTCGAACCAGGCGATGCAGGCCCGCAGGACGCGGCCGGGGACGGCGTCCCGGGGCAACAGGAGGAAACGCTGATGATCTTCGCGCCCGATGCGGCGCCCACCTCTGCGCAGGCCGACCCCCCGGCGCCTGCTTCCGAGCCCACTGCGACGCCCGAGGTCGGGGCGACCGGGGAACCCGCGTTCGCGGCCACTCCCCCCGTCGCCGCCCCGCCGCGACGGCCGACCAAGTTCCTGGCCGACCTGACGCGAGCCATGCAGGCTGCGGCCGAACAGGCACGCACGGCGACGCTCGAGCAGTTCCGCGGCGACGGAACCACCGTAACCGAGCAGATCCACGCCCGGTCCGCCACCGGGGCGACCGAGCTGCGCCGCCGCGCCGACGACGACGTCGCGGCGATCAAGGACTGGTCCAAGGCGGAGATCGCCCGCATCCGCGACGAGACCGAACGGCGCATCGGCACGCGACGCGAGCAGCTCGAGGGTCAGCTCGAGCGACACGCGGCGCTCGTCGAGCACGAGATCGAGAAGGTCCGCGGCCGCATCGCCGCCTTCGAGGCCGCGATGGGGCAGTTCTTCGACGACCTCGTCGGCGAGGATGACCCGGCGGCCTTCGCGGCCCGCGCGACGCGCCTGCCGGAGCCGCCGTCGTTCGAGGATCTCGACGACGACGCGATGACCGCCCTCCTGCACGAGCCCGGCGTGGGCATGCCGGAGCCGGTCGTCGACCCGGCGGTCGGCGTCGTCGCGGACGAGCCGCAAGGGACGCAGGACGCGGTCGCGGAGGACGCCGTCGCAGAGGACGCGCCGCTCGACCGCGAGGCCGCCATGGCCGCGATCCAGGCCGCTGCCGAGGCGGCGGCGGCCCTGGAGACGGCCGAAGTCCCGGTCGAGGTCGAAGCGCAGGGCGCGCCGGACGTCACGGCGCCCGATCCGTGGGCGCCCGATCCGTGGGCGCCCGCCCCGGCGGAGCCCGAGGTGGACCCCCGGCTCGCGATGCTCGGGCTGACGCCCAACTTCGCGGCGGCCGAGATGGCCGCGGTCGAGATGGCCGCGGCTGAGATCGACGACCTGCCCGAGATCGGCGGCGACGCCCTCGCGGCCCGCCTGTCCGGCCTCGTGCCGGGCGACGCGCCCGCGGCCGATGGGGCTGCGCTGACGACGCGGGTCGTGGTGACCGGCCTCGTCAGCGTGGCGAGCATCGCCAGCTTCAAGCGCCACATGGGTCGCCTTGCCGGTGTCGGCCACGTCGGCGTCTCGTCGGGGCCGGACGCGGAGTTCGTCTTCGCCGTCTCGCACGACCCCGCCACCTCGCTGCGGGAGCTGCTCCCGGCGCTGCCGGACTTCGCGGCCCGGGTCGTCGGAGTCGGCGACGGCGTCATCCACGTCAGCGCCCAGGATCCCCAGGACTGACCGGCCCGGCCGGACCGTCCCGAAGGAGCCACGATGGCCCGTCCCTCGATCGTGATCGCGCTTCCCCGCGATGAGCGCGGCCCGGTGGCCGACGCCCTGCGGGCGGCCGACCTCGGTCCGATCGTGGTCCAGCGGCCGGAGGAGCTGGTGGCCCACCTCGCGGCGGGCCACCACGTCGCTCTCGCCATCCTCGACGGCGAGAGCGACTTCGGCACCTTGCTCGAGTACTACCAGCTCCTCCGCGAGGGCGGGCGCGACATCCCGGCCCTGATGGTCCTGTCCGCCCGAACGCTCGAGCGCGTGAACGGAGGCCACGCCGGATCGCGCGACGAGTACTTCACGCGGCCCTACTCAACCGAGTCGATCCGCTGGCGCGTCGAGGCGATGATGATCCGTCGCCTGGCCGTCGACGACGGCAGCGGGGCGGTTCTCCAGACCGGACCCCTCAGCCTGGACGACTGGTCGCGCAACGGGACCTTCATCGCGGTCTTCAACCCCAAGGGCGGCGTCGGCAAGACCACCGTCTCGGTCAACCTCGCTGCGGCGCTGACGGCCATGGGCCGTCGCGTCCTGCTGGTGGACGCCGACACGGTGACCGGCCACATCGCCAGCTCGCTGGGCCTGGAGCACGTCCGCACCCTCGTCGACGAGGTGGTCGACGCGCGCGACGCTGGGGTTCCGCCGCCGGCGACGCTCGACGCCCTCCTGTCCGCCCACCCGTCGGGAATGCACGTCCTCGTCCTGGCCTCGAGCCCCCTCAAGACATCGCTCCTCGACCCGGCGCAGGTGGCCGCGGCGGTGGATACCGAGAGGCGCACCCACGACGTCGTCATCGTGGACCTGCACCCGGACTACGAGCCGCTCAATCGCGCCATCTTCGGGCGCGCCGACCGCATCCTCGTCCCGGTGACGCCCGACGTCCCGGCCCTGCGGGCCGCCGTGCAGCTTCGCGACGTGGCCAACGAGCTCGGCTTCGGTGGCAAGCTGGCGTTGGTGATCAACCGCGCCAACAGCGGCGTCTCCGTCCGCGACATGGAGCGCACGATCGGGATGTCGTCGCTCGCCCTCATCCGTTCGGCGGGTCTCCAGCTGGTCAAGGCTGCCAACGAGGGGCGCACCGTCATCGATCTCTTCCCGAACGAGAAGGTCAGCGAGGACTTCCGGATGCTGGCCGAGCGGGTCGTCGGCGGACCGCGCGCGCAGAGCGCGCCGGCGCCGCGGACCGGCCTCGGATCCCTTTTCGGCCGCTCCCGGGAATCGGCGCGAGCCTGACCGTCAGTCGCGCTCGCCGACGGCGTCCCCGGGGAGCGCCCGCGCCGCCTCCACGGTCCACCGATCCACCAGGTCGATGCCGCGCAGGTAGGACCGGTTGACCAGCACCACGTCCACCTCGGGGTCGTTCAGGGGGCGGTCCCCCAGCAGGGCGACGGCGTCGGTGACGGGCACGAAGAGCTCGGTGCTGCGGTCCAGCAGACGTTCCGGCTCCGAGCCCGGGAAGAGGTAGACCGTCCCGAGGACGCGGTACGGCGTCAGATCCAGGGCGACGTCGTAGGGCACCTTGTGCAGCTTGTGGGCGGCGCGCTCGGCGTCGGTGAACGACGGCAGCGTGCCGAGGCCGGCGAAGACGGCGATCAGGTCGTACGGGTCGATCCGCTCCAGGCCGGGTGCCGGGGTCATCTCCTCCGAGCCGTCGACGGGCGCCCAGCACACGTCGGTGATCGGGATCGACTCGCGCCGGTTGAGGACGTCGGAGAGACGGCCCTCGATCTGCATCCGCCCGACCAGCCGCCACTCCTCGGTGAGGCCGTCGAAGGGGATGCCCCGGTTGCCCGTGCCGGCCCGGGCCGGCACGGCCTCCGGAGCGGGTTTCCTGGAACCCCGGCGCAGGAAACCGAACGGCATCTCCTCAGTCCTCCGCCGTACCGGTGTTGTCGCGGATCGCGTCGACCACCGACGCGTCGGCGAGGGTGGTCGTGTCGCCGAGCCGCCGCCCCTCGGCGAGGTCCCGCAGGAGCCGCCGCATGATCTTGCCCGAGCGGGTCTTCGGCAGGTCGGGCGCGAAGAGGAGGTACCTGGGCCGGGCGATCGGGCCGATCACGTAGGCCACGTGCTCACGCAGCTGGACCCCGAGCGCGTCGGAAGGCTCGTGGCCGGCGCGGAGAGTCACGAAGGCGAAGATCGCCTGGCCCGCGACGTCGTCCGTCTTGCCGACGACGGCCGCTTCCGCCACGGACGGGTGACCGACGAGGGCCGACTCCACCTCGATCGTGGAGAGGCGGTGGCCGGCCACGTTCATCACGTCGTCCACGCGCCCCAGGAGCCACAGGTAGCCGTCCTCGTCACGCTTGGCGCCGTCGCCGGTGAAGTAGAGCCCGGGGAAGCGGCCCCAGTAGGTCTGGCGGTAGCGCTCCGGGTCGCCGTAGATGCCGCGCAGCATGGACGGCCACGGTCGGGTCAGGACGAGGTAGCCGCCGCCGCCCCGCGGGACGGGATTCCCGGCCGCGTCGACCACGTCGGCGCCGATGCCCGGCAGCGGGAAGGTCGCGGAGCCCGGCTTGGTGGTCGTCACTCCGGGGAGCGGGCTGATGAGGATGCTTCCCGTCTCGGTCTGCCACCAGGTGTCCACGATCGGCGCCCTGCCGCCCCCGATGTGGGTGTGGTACCAGAGCCAGGCTTCGGGGTTGATCGGCTCGCCGACCGAGCCGAGGAGGCGCAGCGACGAGAGGTCGTGCCGGCGCGGGTACTCCTCGCCCTGCTTCATGAAGGCCCGGATCGCCGTCGGCGCCGTGTACAGGATCGTGACCTTGTGGTCCTCCACGATCTGCCACCAGCGGTCCCAGGCCGGCGTGTCGGGCGCGCCCTCGTAGAGGATCCCGGTCGTGGCGTTCGCGAGCGGCCCGAAGACGATGTAGCTGTGGCCGGTCACCCACCCGATGTCGGCCGCGCACCAGTAGACGTCGTCGGGCTTGATGTCGAAGACGGCGTGGTGGGTGAAGCTCGCGCCGAGGAGGTAGCCCGCGGTGGTGTGGATGATCCCCTTCGGCTTGGCGGTGGTCCCCGACGTGTAGAGCAGGTAGAGCATGTGCTCCGCGTCCACCGGAACCGGGTCGCAGGTGGCCGACTGGCGGTCCACCAGCTCGCCCCACCAGTGGTCGCGGCCCTCGACCATGTGGCAGCCGTCCCCGAGCCGGTTGACGACGAGGACGTGCTCGATCGTCGGCGTGCCCGCGACCGCCTCGTCGGCGTGGTGCTTGAGTCCCACCTTCCGGCCGCGCCGCCAGCCGCCGTCCGCGGTGATGAGCACCTTCGCCCCGGCGTCGTTGATCCGGTCGGCCAGCGCCTCGGAGGAGAAGCCCCCGAAGACGACGGTGAAGGGCGCGCCGATCCGCGCGCAGGCGAGCATCGCGACGGGCAGCTCCGGGATCATCGGCATGTAGATCGCGACCCGGTCGCCGGTTCGGACGCCCAGCTCCTTGAGCGCGTTGGCGGCCCGGCTCACGAGGACCTGCAGGTCGCCGAAGGTGATCGTCCGGGTGTCGCCCGGCTCGCCGATCCAGTGGTAGGCGACCTTGTCGCCGAGCCCGCGCTCCACGTGTCGGTCGACGCAGTTGTAGGCGACGTTCAGCGTCCCCCCGCCGAACCACTTCGCGAACGGGAGGTCCCATTCCAGCGTCGTCTCGAACGGCGTGACCCAGCTGATCCGTTCCCTCGCCTGGGCCGCCCAGAAGGCCTCCGGATCGCGCTCGGCCTCCTCGTAGAGGGCGGCCGTGACGTTCGCCGCGGCGACGAAGGCCGGATCGGGCACGAACGTCCGCTGCTCGAGGAGCAGGACCTCGATCTCGGGCTGGGGTGTCGTGGGGTCAGGCTTCACGCCGGGCTCCTCCGTGGCTCCGCGGGATGGCCGCATCATACGCAGGGCCCCGGGCGGGCGGGCGCCTGTGCCGCGGCGCTGACCAGGCGCCCGTCGGCCCACGCCGGCACCAGGGCGCATCCGCAGCGATCCTTTCGATCACGTGTACTCGGCATCGCCCTCGGCATCGCCCGGCGCGTCCGCGTCGGCCCGAGGTCGCCGCGAGACGAGGAAGGTGCGACCAGCCGCGAGGTCGATCCGCGCCGCGCCGAGGGCCTCGATGGCGCGGCGCCTGAGCTCCCCCGCGATCTCCCACTGCTCGCCGGGACGGACGGTGGCCGTGACCAGGATCGGGATGCCGGGATCCCCCGCCACCGCTGCGTCCACCCGCAGGACGCGGGGCGGCTCGATGAAGCGGCCCTCCCAGTCGTCGGCGGCCGCGAGGGCCGCACAGACCTCGTTCAGCACCCCGGTGGCGCGCTCGACATCCGTGCCGGCCGCCACCGCGAACCGCTCGTTGACGCGGGCGAAGGTGCGGGTGAAGTTCGAGGCGACCTGGATCGCGCCGTTCGGCACCGAGTGGACGACGCCGTCGTTGTCGCGGACGACCGTTCGGCGCAGCCCGACCTCCTCCACGGTGCCCCGGATCCCGGCGATCGCGACCACGTCGCCGACGCTGAATGGGTTCTCGCCGAGGATGAGGATCCCGTTCAGATAGTCCCGGACCAGCTGCTGGGCGCCGAAGCCGATGGCGCCGCCGACAGCGACGCCCAGCGCAACGCCGAGGGAGCCGAACGCCGCGA
Source organism: uncultured Anaerolineaceae bacterium (assembly GCA_964629105.1). Lineage (GTDB taxonomy): Bacteria > Chloroflexota > Limnocylindria > Limnocylindrales > CSP1-4 > CTSoil-043. The sequence continues at coordinate 3,722 of CAZVPS010000069.1, read as the reverse complement.
TCAGCTCGGGCACGAGGACCGCGATGGCACAGAAGCCGGCGACGACGACGAGCGTCACGCGCCCAAGCCGGGCCGCGACGAGGACAAGGGTGTCGAGGCGTCGCCGCCGGGCTGCCTCCCGGACGGCCCGGTCCTCCGGCGCGAGGTCGCCGTCGCCGGGCAGCAGCGTCGCGGCGGCGCGCGTGGCCAGGCGGCGGACGACCCCGACCGTGACGAGGTAGATCACGACGAGAACGCCGACGACGGCCGCGAGGACCAGGAAGCGGGTGGCGAGGTTCAGCGCGAGGTTGCCGAGGCCGTCGAGGAACTCCTGCACGTGCATAGCCTAGCGCCGACCTCCGGATCGAGGGCTGCTGGTACGGCCCGTGACGGCGTCAGGCGGCGGGTCCGCCGAGGCGGACGGGCGGGCGGACGGGCCGGGCGCGCGTGGGGAGGAGGACGGGCCGGGCGCGCGTGGGGAGCCAGGCGGGGCGTGGCCGGACGAATGTGCGCGGGGAGCACGTAACGACGGCCGAGCGGCCGGCGACGGGCGGCGGCGGGCGGCGGCGGGCGGCAACGGCCGGGGACGGCCGGGTCGGTGGCCCCTGACCACCCCTGGAGTCGCGATCGGACGCGACTCGTGCGTGGGGGGCAAGGGTCGGCGGCTGGGGGACGAGCCGAGTCGTCGACCGGCCCCGGATCCGCGCCGCGCAACACCGGCCGGAGGTGCTCGGCCGTCGTTACCTGCCGGGGACGCACACGGCGCGCCCGATGACGGCGCGCCCGATGACGGCACGGCGGACGGTCGACGCCCGGGTGACGGCGTCGGGCGACGGCGTCAGGCGGCGGGTCCGCCGAGGCGGACGGTGACGGCGGCGGCGGCCTCGCGGGCGCTCGCGACGATCTCGGCGACACGCCCCGCGGTCACGCGGAAGGCGGGGCCCCAGACGCCGATCGAGGCGATGACGCGGCCGCGCGCATCCGCGACCGGGACCGCCACGCCGTTGGTCCCCTCGATCCACTCCGAGAACGCGGTGGCGAAGCCCCGGCGCCGCACCCGGGCCAGCTCCTCCATCAGCGCCTCCAGCCCGGTGATCGTGCGCTCCGTCCGGGCGGGCAGGCCGGGGCGGGCGATCCGGAGGACGTCTCGCTCGGCCATCGCCGCCAGGAGGACCTTGCCGGAGGCCACGCAGTGGAGCGGCGTCGTGCGACCCGTCCAGTCGGGACAGGCGACCATGTTCGGCCCGTCGACCTGGGCGACCGTGAGGTAGCCGTCCCCCTGTGCAATTCCGAGGGTCACCGTCTCGCGGGTGGCCCGGGCGAGGCGCTCGAGCTCCGGCAGGGCAATCCCGCGAAGGTCCAGGGTGCGCTCGGCGCGCTCGGCGAGCCGGATGACGACGAGGCCGAGCCGGTACTTGCCGGACTCCTCGTCCTGCTCGACGAGGCCCCGGCGCTGGAGCGTGGCGAGGAGGCGCGAGGCGGTGCTCTTGTGCAACCCCAGGCGACGGGCGAGCTCGGTGACGCCCGCCTCGCCGGGACACTCGCCGAGGGCGAGGAGGAGGGCCGCCGCCCGGTCGACGGAGCGGACCGCGTTCCCGTCGAGAAGATCGCGATCGACGGCGGCGGCGAGGCCGGCCGCGGGGCGCCCAGAGGCGGCCGCAGGGACCAAGATGCCCGCCCCTGGGGCGGCGATGCCGGCCCGCGGGGCGGACGGCAGGGCCACGGGCGGGCCCGGGCGGCCCCGCGGCGTAACCTCCACGGCCATCTACGCCCGCCGCCGGGCCGCCGTCCGCTCCGGTGGCCGCCTCGGTCTCGTGGGGCAGCTCCTTGCCTCGCGCCCGCAGCTCGAGCGCCGCGTGGAACGAGTCGGCGAAGATCGAGACGACCCGGTCGACGGCGTCGCCCTGCGCGTGCGCCTCGCACACGAACCACGGCTCGCGGCTGTCGGGCTCCGGCATGGCCCCGCGGGCGTGCATCCCGACGGCGATCGCGTCGTACAGCTCGTGGTCCGTGTTCGCCCAGTCGCGGTACTCGCTCGGCGTCTGCTCGGTGAACATGATCCCGAACATCGACGGGTGGCCAGTGATCTGGTAGGCGAGCCCCTTCGCGTCGATGACCTGGCGAAGCCCGGCCTGGATTCGCTCCCCGGTGGCCCGAATCGTCGCGAGCGCGTCGGTGTCGCGGATGATCTCCAGGGTCTTCACGGCCGCGGCCGCCGCCACGCGGTTCCCGGCGTACGTGCCGCCGTGGCTGACCTTGGACGGCAGCATCTCCATGATCTCGCGCCGGCCCCCGAAGGCGGCCGCCGGGTAGCCGTTCCCCATCGCCTTCGCATACGTGCCAAGGTCCGGGCGGATGCCGAAGTACTCGGCCGCGCCGCCGCGGGCGAAGCGGAAGCCCGTCTTCACCTCGTCGAAGATCAGGAGAATCCCGAACTCCTCGGTGAGCGCGCGCATGGCCTGGTGGAACCCCGGCTTGGGCATGATCCCCTGGGCGTTGCCCAGGACCGGCTCCACGATGATCGCGGCGATCTCGTGGCCCTGGCGCTCGAAGAGCTGGCGGAGGCGCTCGATGTTGTTGTAGCGGGCGGGGATGATCGTGTCGGCCACCGGCCCGGGGATGCCGCGACCCCACATGAGGCGAACCGGGTTGTCCGCGTCGCCGAGGTCGGCGACGTCGTTCGGAAGGACGCTGATCAGGGCGTAGTCGTGGACGCCGTGATACTGCCCCTCGAACTTCACGATCTTGTCGCGGCCGGTGTAGGCCCGAGCCATGCGCATCGCGTGCATCGTGGCCTCGGTGCCAGAGACGGTCATGCGGGCCATCTCGACCCAGCCGGTGAGCTCGCAGAGGAGCTCCATCGCCCGGACCTCGTCCTCCGAGGTGAGGGAGAAGCTGACGCCGCGGCGCATCCGCTCGTTCACGTAGTCGTCGACGCGATCGTCGCCGTGGCCGAGGATGACCGGGCCGTAGCCCATCCGCAGGTCGACGTACTCGTTGCCGTCCAGGTCCCAGACGCGGCCGCCCTTGCCGCGGTCGACGTAGATCGTGTCCTCGCCCCAGGCCCGGAAGTTCGAGTTGGTGCCGCCGGGAAGCGTCTTCGCCGCCCGGTGGTACATCGCGAGCTGGGCCGCGCGGTTGAGCGAGGGGGTAGAGGCGGGGGCGGGATCCGGGGTCATGGTTCCTCCGTGGCTGGACTGGTCGCGGACGGGCGTCGAGGGCGCGGGGCGCGGGTCGACGCGCGTCCGGGTGACGGGACGGCGAGTGGGGGCCTGTTCCGTCGTGCGGAACGGGGTGACGCGCGGATGGTGCCACGCTCCGGCGCTCCCTGTCAACGATCTCCGCGCTGAACTGGGTCTCTAAGTGCGAAGTACGCACGATTGCGGCCCCGTTCGTGCGATCCAGCGGCTCGCGAGCGCCGGCCGGCAAGGCGGCCACGGGCGCCGGCCTCCCCGTCGCCGCCGAGCGCAAGCTGACGCCGCGACGCCGCCCGGGCGCATCGTTGACTCACAGTCCATGAATCGTGCGTTCAGCGGCAGACGCGCGGTCCGAGAGCCCCGCGGACACGCCGTCGTCGCCGTCGCGGTGCTCGCCCGGAACTCCCAGGGGGCCTGGTGTGACGTCAGGCAGCTTCCAACCCCCCTCCGACCGGGCTCGGACCGGCTGCCGGCGCGGCTCGCCGCACGCGAACGCATCTATGAAGGAGCGGGCTGCGTCAAGGGGGTGGTCTGGGCGTCATTCCC
>CAZVPS010000068.1:0-10158 GCA_964629105.1 uncultured Anaerolineaceae bacterium | reverse complement strand
CGTCGCTCGGCGGCGGCCAGCGTCACGAGGAGGACGTCCTCGTCGTCGGCGCCGACGCGCTCCACGCGGGAGCGGCGGCTCCCCGGCGAACCGGCCGCGACGCGCACCCGGTGCGGCTCGCCCCGGTAGCGGAGGAGCGACCCGTCGCCCAGCTCCCCGGCGGCCGTCTCGCCGACGCGTGCCGCCTGGCGGGCGAGGTGCCGCCGGATCCATGCCTCGCGCTCGGCGAGGAACGGCTCCACGAGACCGCAAGCCGCCGCCTCCCGCGTCCGGACCCCGGGCACGGTCGCGATCACGCCGCGCCGCGGATCGATCGTCACCCGAAGCCGGCGGGCCCGCGACGAGCGGCGCAGCGTGTACGGCAGATCGCCCCCCGGCAGGCGGGCAACGGCCGGGGTCTCGAGGTGCCCGGGGGAGGCCGCCCTGCCGCCCGTCATCGGCGGCGCCGCTTCTCCACCGTCCCCCGGGCCTCCGCCATCCGCCGGGCCCGGACCGCGGCGGCGAAGCCGGGTTCGTCGGTGAGGGGAGCGAGCGGCGTGCCCAGGAGCATGCCGAGCACGTGATCGGCCAAGGCCGGGTTCCAGGCAAGGAGCGGCCCGTGGACGTACGTCCCGATGACGCGGCCGGCCACCGCTCCGTCCGTGGCCGGCTCTCCCCCGTTGCCGGTCCCCACCTCCAGGTGCGCGAACGGCAGGGCATCCGGGCCGAGGATCGAGCGGCCGCGGTGCGACTCGAAGCCCGCCAGCTCGGGGAGGCCGGGCGCGAAGGCCGGCGTCCCCACGACCGGCCCGTCGACGAACGAGCCCAGCGAGGAGCGGACGTCCAGAAGGCCGAGCCCGTCGTGCTCGCCGCCGTCGGGATCCCGGAAGGTCCGGCCGGCCACCTGGAAGCCGGCGTCGATCGCGAGGAGGACGGCGCCGCCGGCAACGGCCGCGGCCAGCGTTCCCTCGGACGCGAGGCGGCGCGCGAGCTCGGGCAGGTCCTCGTCGGCGGCCCCCGCGACCTGGTAGAGGTCGGCCTCCGGCAGCGGATCGCCGGGCTGGAGGGTCACGGAGCGGACGGCGATCCCGCGTGCCGCCGCCCGCTGCTCGAGGACGCGGAGGTTGCCGGCGTCAGCCTGGGGCATAGAGAGGGCCGGATAGACGTCGGCGAGGAGCAGGACGCGGCCGGCCATCGCTCAGCCGCCCAGCGTCGCCGCGAGGGCGAGGAAGGCGGGGTAGTTGGCGGCGACGTCGACGGGGCCCGGCGGGAGGGAACGGATGGCCGCGGCGGGGTCCGGCACGATCCGGACGTCGAGCCCGGCGACGTGCATCCGGAGCGCCACGTCGGCGGCCCGGTTCCCGGCGGCCACCACCGTGCGGCCGGCGAGCCGCTCGAACGGCGCGTCCCAGAGGAAGGCGCAGTCCTTGCCCGAGCCGCCGCGGGCTTCCATGACCACGACCAGCGGGTCGGTCCCGCCGGCGGCGCGCTCGATGATCTCGCTCCAGGACGATGGGTTCTTGGAGAGCATGAGGCGCACCAGGCGACCGTCGATCGAGCGCGGCCGCCACCGGCCGTCCACGTCGTCCACCCGCGCGACGGCAGCCAGCGCACGCGCCGGATCGACGCCCAGCGCCGCCGCCCCGGCGAGGGCGAAGAGCGCGTTGGAGGCGGACGTGCGGCCGGGGAGCTGGAGGTCGAGCGGGAGGTCGAGGCCGGGCCCCCGGACGCGACCCTCTGCCACCCTCCAGGCGGGCTTCGCGCGGGCGAGGCCGCACGTCGCGCAGGACCAGTCGTCGCCGTCCCGGTGGAGCCGGACGCGGCAGGTCCGGCAGACTTCCCCGTCAACGTCCCACCACATCCCGCCCGCCACCCAGACGACGTCGCCGTGGTCGCGGACGGCCCAGGCCACCAGTGGGTCGTCGGCGTTGGCGATGACCGTGCACGGCCAGGTCAGCGCGGCGAGCGTCCCGTGCCAGTGGCGGGCCAGGGCCTTGCTCCGCACCCCGCGCTCCAGGTAGTCGCGGCTCAGGTTCATGAGCAGGATCGCCCGGGGGTGCGTGGCCTCGGCGATCGGGCCGAGGTAGGCCTCGTCCGTCTCGAGGACCGCGTACGGGGCGCGGCGGTCCGCGTCCAGCGTGGTCACGAGGCCCTCGGCCATGTTGGCCCCGGTCGCGTTGTGGGCGACGGCGCCGGCCGTCCCCAGCGCCTCGGCGAGCAGCCAGCTCGTCGTGCTCTTGCCGTTCGTCGCCGAGACGAGGGCCACCTGCCGGCCGGCGGCGAGCCGGCGCAGGGCGTCGGGGTCGATCCGCAGGGCGACGCCTCCGCCCACCGTCGCTCCCCGACCGCGGCCAAGGCGGCGCGACGCCGCCGCGGTCGCCCTGCCGGCGGCGAGGGCGAATCGGGTCCGCGCGGAGATGGAGCCGGGAATCCGTGTCATCGGGGGATTCTCGCATAGCCGCCTCCTTCGGCTATACTCCGCCTCCGGACGGATGGGGCTGTAGCTCAGCTGGAAGAGCGTCTGAATGGCATTCAGAAGGTCCGGGGTTCGAATCCCCGTAGCTCCACCATCACCCTGACCGCGAACCGACCCTCGGATGACCTCCGGGGGTCGTCTGATTCCGGTGCAGGTCGGGACCCGGTCCAGGCCCGGGCCGGACGGGTCGCCGGGCGCCCGACGTGCGTCGCGATCCGCCATGCCGTTGCGTGATTCCCCGGATGTCGGCAGCCCGGTCCCCTCTGGTACGGTCGCCTCATGGATTCACGCCCCCGCACCCTGCTCGCGATCGCCGTGGCGACCGCCAGCCTGACGCTCGGGATCCTGGCCCTCGTCATCGGCCGGGTGGACATCGGCGTCGAGTTCGCGCAGGACGGCGACTACCTGCGAATCGTCGACGTGCGGCGCAACAGCCCCGCGCAGCTCGAGGGCTTCGACGTCGGCATGGTCGTCGTCAGCGTGAACGACCTCCAGCTGCTGCGCCTGCCGCAGTACGTGTACGCGGAGCCAGCCCCGGAACCCACGCCGACCCCGACGCCGGAGGGAGCCGCGACCGGCGATCCGTCGCCGTCGGGGTCGCCCGTGCCATCGACGCCCGCGTCCTCGCCGCCGGTCGTCGCGACGACCTCGCCCGACGCATCCGCGTCGCCGCCCGCCACTCCTGCGCCCGTGTCGTCGCCGTCGCCAGCACCAACCCCCTCGCCCACGCCGGAGCCGACACCCTCACCCGATGCCGATGCCGGAGGCATCCCACCAGGCGACCAGGGTACGGATGGCGGCGGCTCGCAGTCCGAGCCGACGCCGATCCTCGACCCGCCGGTGCCGACGCCGGTCAAGGTCGACCCGTACCAGGTCATCGCGGCCACGTCCGCGGGCATCCGCCAGCTCGAGGCAATCAGCGCAGTCGACCTCGCCGCGTACACCCCCGAAAACTGGTCGCTCACCTACCTGGGACACGATTACCAGGACGACCTCGGCAAGCTCGGGTTCGGGCTGCTGGCGGGCTGCCTCATCCTCGGCGGCGCCCTCCTGTTCGCCGGGCGACTCGGCCCGTCCCTCCGGCCCCTGGCGATGCCGCTCGCGGTGGCGACCGCGACGCCGTTCCTCGTCTGGCCGCTCTTCGCCACCTGGTTCGCACCGGCCGTGGCGCTGGCGGGCGTGCTCCTGCCGCTGGGCATGGTTCCGCTCGCGGAAGCCCTCGCGGAGCGGATTCGCGAGCCCGAGGTCCGCCGAGGAGCGCGCATGATCGTGGCCGCCTGCGTGACGGGGGCGATCGCCCTGGGCCTGGCGCGATTCGCGCTCGACGCCTCGAGCGTCACCGCCGACTGGACCCAGTACCTCCTCGTCGCCGCCATCCCGCTCGTGCCGGGCCTCGCGACGGCGCCGGCGATGGTGCGAGGAGCCCGGGTGGCGGTGGACGCGGAAGGTGGACCGCTCCAGTCGACGGAGCTGGCGGTCGCGGCCGGAACGCCGGTGGCGGCGCTCGGGACCGCCATCTTCTTCAACCCGCTCTTCCTGCCCCTCTCGGCGTGGCTGGCCGCGATCGCCGTCGCGGGACGCTTCACCGTGCGTCCCCTCGCCCGCCTGCTGAGCCGCGCCCAGCTCCAGCGCGATCTGGTGGTCGCCGCGACCGAGACCGAGCGTGCCAGGGTCGCGGCCGACATCCACGACGACGCGCTCCAGGAGCTGACCCTCCTCGACCGCCGTCTCGACGCCGCCGGCGACACCGAGAGCGCGGAGATGGCGCGCGGCGTGACGGAGCGCCTGCGCGCGATCTGCGGCGACCTCCGCCTGCCGATCCTCGACGACCTGGGCGTGGGGCCGGCTCTCGACTGGCTGGTCCAGCGGATCGACGGGATCGCTGGCGGCGAGGTCCGGCTGGAGCGCAGCGACGGGGTCCGGCCACCGCGCGTGGTCGAGCTGGCGTTCTTCCGGGTGGCCCAGGAGGCCCTCGCCAACGCCGCCCGCCACGGCAAGCCGCCGATCGTCGTGCGCTACCACGCCACCGACGCCGGCGCGGTCCTCACCGTGGACGACGCCGGGGCGGGCATCGACCCCGGGGCTGCCGACGCCGCCGAGCGCGCCGGACGGTTCGGCCTGCTGAACATGCGGCAGCGCGCGGAGCAGATCGGCGCGATCCTCGACGTCCGGCCGTGGCCGGGCGGCGGCACCCACGTCGGCCTCCAGTGGCGACCACAGTAAACCCGTGGCCGCCGCGCTGATCCGGGTCGTCGTCATCGACGACCACCCCGTGGTCCGCGAGGGGACGGCTGCCCTGCTCGCCGCGCAGCCCGGCCTCGCCGTGGTCGGCACGGCCGGATCGCTCGACGAAGCCCGCGCCCTCCTCTCCGGCGTGGAGGCGGACGTCGTCCTGCTGGACATCAGACTGGGCGGTGAGAGCGGCCTCGGCCTGCTGGGAACCACGGACCAACCCGCGGCCCGGCGGCCCGCCATCGTGGTCCTCACCGCGTATGACTACCCGCAGTACGCAGAGGCAGCCCGGCGCCTGGGCGCCGCGGGGTTCGTCCTCAAGACCGCGCCGCTCGCCGAGCTTGTCGACGCCATCAGGCGGGCCGCCGACGGAGGCCTCGCCTTCCAGGTCCGACCGCCGGCGTCCGCCGCGGAGCGCCCGACGGCGCGCGAGATGGACGTGGTGCGTCTCGTCGCCGACGGCTTGAGCAACGACGAGATCGGGGCCGCGCTGGGGATCGGCGCCCGCACGGTCGAGACCCACCTGCGCCGGCTCTTCGAGCGGTTCGCCGTCGCGTCCCGCACCGAGCTCGCCACGCGGGCCCTGCGCGAAGGCTGGCTCGAGATCCCGCCGAGCTGACCTCGTCAGCAAGTGGACCTGGATTGTTGATGAAGAAGGCACGGGCAGTCGCTGACTGGTTCGCGTGACCTCGAGGAGTATCGACATCCCATGGGTTGACGCGTCACGGACCGATGGCGCAGGCCGTCTCTGGAGTCGATGGGCGGACTGAACGTGAACCGGCTTGCGGCGATCGTGGTGCTGGCAGGGATGGTTCTTGGCTGTGCGGGTCCGTCGCCGCAATCTCCGGACTCGATCGTCCAAGGGGCGCTCCGCTCAAGCGTCGAGTACGTCGTCGCGCCTGCGGCTTATCGGTCCGGGCTCCTGCCCGCAGCACTCGCTACCGAGTGGATCGCTCGAGCAGAGTCGGACTACGGCCAGTGGTATCGCGGACCGGCCCTCAACCAACACCTTCTCGGCCTTCGCAATGTGGTTGGCGCGCTGACAACACAGGCTGGCCCGATCGCCACCTCGGTCGAGGTGAAGCGAATCGAGGCTGACCCGGCGGTTGTCGATGGCGACTACGCGCGCGTCGATCAGGCCTCGATCTGGTACGTGACGCATTACGCAGCCGGGACATGGAACCCGGCAGACGTGCCGGGAGTGACCATGTGCCATTTCGGCTTGCGCCGCGCCAGCGGGGAGTGGCGGGTCGAGGACGAGGGCTGCAACGTCAGCGGCGGGTAGTCGTGCCGCGATCGGCTCCCGGAGGAAGTGCGGGTACTCGCGCTGGTCGCGCACGATAGATGCCGGCGGAGGTGGTGCGGGTCCCGAGCGAGGTCTGCTGCCGAACTCCCGCCGGGCTGACCTCCTGGGGCGCGCCTCGCGGGGAGTGGGCAGCGGGTCGGCGAGACCGCGGCCGAGCACGCGCCAGCCGCACGCGCTAGCATCGGGCGCCATGACCACCGAACGGACCCGGATCGAGCGCTACGACCCCGCCTCCATCGAGCCGCGCTGGCAGGAGCGGTGGGCCGAGCTCGGCCTCCACCGGACGGACCTCGACGAGACGTCGCGGCCGAAGTACTACCTCCTCACGATGTACCCGTACCCGTCGGGGAACCTCCACGTCGGCCACTGGTACATCAAGACCCCGACCGACGCGCTGGCGCGCTATCGGCGGATGCACGGCTACAACGTCTTCCTGCCGATCGGCTTCGACGCCTTCGGGCTGCCGGCCGAGAACGCGGCGATCAAGAACAGGATCCACCCGCGGGAGTGGACGGCCCGCAACATCGAGACCATGCGCAGCCAGCTGCGGAGCATGGGCGCGACCTTCGACTGGGACGCCCAGGTCGTCACCTCCGACCCGGCTTACTACCGCTGGAACCAGTGGCTGTTCCTGCGCTTCCTGGAAGCCGGGCTCGCCTACCGCGCGACCGCGCCGGTCGACTGGTGCCCCAAGGACGGGACGCTCGCCCGCGAGCAGGTCGAGGGCGCCGACCGGCGCTGCTGGCGCTGCGGCGCGAAGGTCGAGAAGCGCGACCTGGCCCAGTGGTTCCTGCGGATCACGAAGTACGCCGACGAGCTCCTCGACTTCAGCGGCATCGACTGGCCGGAGCCCGTCCGCGCCATGCAGACGAACTGGATCGGGCGGAGCGACGGCGCGGAGGTCGTCTTCCGCAGCGCCCCCGACACGCACATCCCCGGCGGCGACGAGATCCGCGTCTTCACGACGCGACCGGACACGCTCTTCGGGGCCACGTTCATGGTCCTCGCGCCCGAGCACCCGCTCGTGGACCGCCTGACGTCGCACGGGCAGCGGCCTGTCGTCGAGACCTACGTCGAACGGGCGCGCGGGGAGACCGAGATCGAGCGCCTCAGCACCGACCGCGACAAGACCGGCGTCCCGCTCGGCGCCGACGCGATCAACCCGGTCAACGGGGAGCGGATCCCGATCTGGATCGCCGACTACGTCCTGTCCGGCTACGGGACCGGCGCGATCATGGCCGTCCCGGCCCACGACGAGCGCGACTTCGCCTTCGCCCGCCAGTTCGGCCTCGAGATTCGCGAGGTCATCCGGCCGGCCGCCGGCGTCGGGGTTGAAGGCACGCTGACCGCCGCCTACGTCTCGAAGACCGCCGACGACGTCCTCGTCAACTCCGATCGCTACAACGGGATGGCCGCGCCCGAGGCGATCCGGGCGATCACCGCCGACCTGGAGGCGCGCGGCGAGGGCAAGGCCGCCGTCAGCTACCGGATCCGCGACTGGCTTATCAGCCGACAACGCTACTGGGGAACGCCGATCCCCGTCGTCTACTGCGACCGCTGCGGGATCGTGCCCGTCCCGGACGTCGACCTGCCGGTCCGCCTGCCGGAGACCATCGACTACGCCGGCTCGGGGGAGAACCCGCTCCGGCGCGACCCCGCCTTCCTGAATACCGCCTGCCCGCGCTGCGGCGGCGCCGCCCGGCGCGAGACGGACACCATGGACACGTTCATGGACTCGTCGTGGTACTGGTTCCGCTACCTCTCGCCCGGCAATGAGGACGGCCCCGTCGACCGCACGCGAGCCGACCGCTGGACGCCGGTCGACCAGTACACGGGCGGCGCCGAGCACGCGGTGATGCATCTGCTCTACTCGCGCTTCTTCACCAAGGCGATGGCGGACTGCGGCCTGGTCCGCGATCGCGAACCGTTCACGCGGCTCTTCAACCAGGGCCAGGTCCTGGGCGCCGATGGCGAGCGGATGAGCAAGTCGCGCGGCAACGTGGAGGATCCCGACGCGCTCGTGGCGCAGTACGGCGCCGACACCGTCCGTCTCTTCCTCATGTTCATGGGCCCGTGGGACCAGGGGGGGCCCTGGAGCCCGAGCGGCATCGGTGGAGTGGCTCGATTCCTCAGCCGAGCCTGGACGGTCACCCTGGACCCGCACGGGACGGAGCCCAGCGACGCACAGGCCGGGAAGCTGCCGCCGGGCGAAGATGCCGCGGCGGCCGAGAAGGCGCTGCGGGGCGCGGCGCACCGGATCCTGGCAGCGGTCACGGCCGACTACGAGGGCTTCCGCTTCAACACGATGGTGGCGAAGCTGATGGAGCTCGTGAACCTGCTCCACCGCTACCGGGGCACCGAGGTCGCCGGCGGCGCGGCATGGGACGAGGCCGTTCGGCTCTTCCTGCTCATGCTCGCCCCGGCCGCGCCCCACATCACCGAGGAGCTCTGGTCGCGGCGGCTGGCGGTGGCCGGCGTCGCGTGGAGCTCCATCCATGGCGAGCGCTGGCCCGAGGTGGACGCGGCGGCGGCGGCCGTCGCCACACGCGAGCTGCCGATCCAGGTCAACGGCAAGGTCCGTGACCGGGTGGAGGTGGCTGTCGGGCTCGGCGACGCCGACGTCGAGGCGATCGTCCTCGCCCGCCCTAAGGTGATCGCGGCGCTGGCGGGCGCGACGCCGGACCGGATCGTCCATGCCGGCGGCGGGCGCCTGGTCAACATCGTCGTCCGGGGATGAGCCGCCGCGGTCGCCGCGCAGTCCGGGCCGCCGTCGCGGTCGCGCTCGCCGCGGTGCTCGCCGCAGGATGTGCTGGCTGGACGACGGATCCCGAGCTATCGCTCCACGTCGACAGCCGAATTGACCGGCCGCTCCTCGTCTACGTCAACGGCGACTGGGTAGGCACGATCCCGGCCGGCGCGACCGACGCCACGGTGCCCGCATCCGGGCACGGTGGGCCGCCCTGGACCGCCGAGGGCCGCGTCGCAAGCGGGACGATCCTGATCACCCTGCCGATCCCGGCCCCGCCGCCACCGGACGACGGGTTCAAGACGACGGCCGTGACCGCGTGCGGAACGATCACGATGACCGTCGGCGCACCCGATCCCGGTCCGTCGCTGGCCCCGCCGGCTCCGGGCGCCGAGCTGCCCCCCTGTGATTGAGGGGCTGGCGCAGCTCGTCGGCGCCCCTGCGCGGCGCCCCGGGCTCAGGCCAGCCGCATCTCCGCGCGGATCACGTCGTCGGTCGCGCCCGGGAGGATCGTGAACCCGGCCTTCTCGGCGGCCCGGCGCATGCCCGCATTGTCGGTCCGCATGTCCGCGCTCAGCGTGGCGACGCCCTCGCTGCGAGCCACGTCCACGATCCGGCGCAGCAGCTCGGTCCCGACACCTACCCCCTGGCGGGCGTCGGTCACGAGCACCCTGAAGACGGCATCGTCGGAGCCGAACGTCCGCGAGAGGCGTCCGACGCCCACGATTGCCGGCAGGCTGGGGTCGGGGTGCGCGCACTCCGCGACGAGGGCCATCTCCCGGTCATAGTCGACGAAGCAGATACGCACGAGGCGCTCGTGGGCGGTCCGTTCGTTGAACCCCAGGTGTGCCATGTATCGCTGGAAGACCGTCTCCTCGGAGAGAGAGCGGTGGAAGTCGACCATGAGCGGCTCGTCCTCCGGCCGGATCGGCCGGATCGTCAGCTCGTGCCCGTCGGGGCAGGTCCAGCTGCTGACGTACTTGCGCGGATACGGCCGGATCGCGAGGGGCGGCAGATCTTTCGGGTCGGTCGCCGGATCGTGGAGCACGACGCGGGCGTCGAGCGCGATAAGGCGCTCCGGCGATGCGAGCAACGGGTTGATGTCGAGCTCACTGACCCACGCCTGCTCGGCGACGAGCTGGCTGAACCGGACCAGGAGCTGCTCCAGCTCATCCAGGTCGATGCCCCGCCGCCCGCGCACGCCCTTGAGGGCGGTGTAGATCTTGGTGCTCTCCATCATCCGGCGGGCGAGCGTCGTGGTCAGGGGCGGGAGGCCCAGGGCACGGTCCTTGAAGACCTCGACGAGCTGGCCGCCCATGCCGAACAACAGCACCGGCCCGAACTGCGGATCGATGGAGCTGCCCAGGATGAGCTCGTAGCCGGTCCAGTTCACCATCGGCTGGACCGTGACACCCTCGA
>CAZVPS010000067.1:0-10182 GCA_964629105.1 uncultured Anaerolineaceae bacterium | reverse complement strand
CGGGGTGGTGGCCGGACGTCGCCGTGGTGGCCCGTCGGGGTGGTGGCCGGACGGCGCCGTGGTGGCCCGGCGGAGCGGCGGCGGCCCGCCGGAGCATCGGCGCCATCAGCGATGGGCACGCCGGCCAGTCTCATCTCCGCCGGGGAACGTCACTGAGCAACGCGCCAAGCGACGCGCGACGCGGCTGGACGCTGCCCGGGCGGCGTCCCGTTCAGAGCGCCGAGGCCGCCCTCCCGAGAAGACGCCGGAACGGGATTCCGCTCACGCCCCGCCAGGGGACGCCCATCGTCCGCCGCAGGCGCGCCAGCTCACGCTCGTTGCCGGCGAGGTAGGTCCCGATCGCGTGCGTCTCCTCGCGCGAGAGCGTCCCCGCGTTCGCCACGAGGAACTGGCGGGTCAGGGCGATCGTGACGTCCGCGTCGTGGAGCAAGCCCAGGTGATCCTGGAGCGCGACGACGCGGGGGATCAGCAGGTCGACCTCGGGGCCGAGCGCCTCGCGGAAGAACTCCAGCGTGTAGCGGAGCCACTTGGCGGCGATCCGGAGCTGGTGAACGGTCTCGATGTCGGCCCAGCGGAGCACCGACTCGTAGGCCCGGACCTGCTCGTAGGCGAGCCAGATGCGCGACCCCGCCGTGTCGCGTACGCGGTGCGGGCTCACCGGGCTGGCCGGCGCAAGGACCGCCTCGCCCTCGGCGACCACGAAGGCCCGGTAGTCCTCGACGAGGCGGACGTATCCCGGGCTGTCGAGCTCGCGGAGCAGGACGATCCGGGCCGCCTCCCGCTCGTCGCGCCAGGCGGCGACGAGGGGCTCGATGGCTGCCGCCTCGGCGGCGGGCAGGCCGGCCTGGCACGTCGCCGCGGCATCGAGCAGCACGTCGAGGTCGCGGACCGCGCCCAGCCGGCCGGCGAGGACGCGAAGCCGGTCGCGGAGGCGCTTCGTGCGCCGGGGCCGGAAGCCGTCGCCGAAGACGCGCCAGGCGGCGCGCATCCGGCGGGTGGCGACCCGCATCCCGTGGAGGTCCTCGATCTCCTTCCCGGAGCGCGTCCCGGCCTCCTTGGCGAGCATCCGGGCGAAGTGGAATCGCAGAACCTTGCGGCCGGCCTCGGCCAGGACGTCGTCGGGGGCGACGCCCGGCGTCTTCCCGACGATCAGCCGCGGCGGGGTGGGGATCTCGACGGCAGGGCCCTCGACGGGGGGGCTGTGGGCCGCCGCGAGGGACTCCGGCGCCGCGCCCGCCGCGGGGGACTCCGCCGCCACCGCCGCGAGGGCGCGCTCCAGCTTCGACGTCGGCTCCGGCTCGAGGTCGGGATCCTCGGCGAGCACGGCCGCCAGCGCGTCGAGGGCGGTCGCGGGGCCGCGCCGCAGCTCCACCTCCAGCTCGACGAACCGATCTACCACCCGGCCTCCCGCGACGACCGCCACCTCGTCGATCGACAGCTCCACCTCGGCAGACTCGTCGGCCAGCGCCCGCGTCCGGCGCAGTTGGCGGACCGTCACGATCTCCAGGAGGGGGGCGTCGCCGGCGTGCTCCAGGACGAGCGACCGGGCGGGCGACGGCGGCCAGGCGTGCGGGTCGAGGGAGAGGTCGGCAGGCCCCTCCAGCTCCTCGCGCCGGTGCAGCGCGTCCGCGGCCGGCGTCGTGGACTTGACCGAGAGGATCGTCATCGCGGGTCCGCGCCGGAGCCGGACCGCCCAGCCCGCCCGCCCGAGCGCTCCGTCCGCCGTGTCGAGGTAGCGATCCTCCACCTGCACTTGTCGGGCGCGGCCGGCGGCCCGGAACGGCCCCAGCGTCCGCGCCCCGGCGAGCCGGGCCGCCGCGGCGGCGTCCGCCACGCGGTACTTGAGCTCCACCTCGACGCCGTCGGTCGCCATCCAGCCTCCTACGCCCGCGGGTCGAGAGAGCCGGCGGGGGCGCTGCTGCGCGACGGTTCGGTGTGCTGGGAGGCGGCGGCCAGCGCGCGCTCCTTGAGGGTCGCGAAGGTGTCGAGCGAGCCGGGCGCCGCCAGGATCTCCTCGGTGCGCCGCCACATCGCGTCGGCCCCCAGCTGCCATGAGCGGCGGTCGTCGGCGAGCATCACGGCCACGATCTCCTCGATCCGCGCCTGGGCCTCCAGGTCCTCGATGGGGAAGACGACCTCGACGCGGCGGTCGAGATTGCGCTCCATGAGGTCGGCCGAGCCCGTGTACCACTCCTGCCGCCCGCCGTTGGCGAAGCCGAGGATCCGGCTGTGCTCCAGGAACTCGCCGATGATCGAGCGGACGCGGATCCGCTCGGACGTCCCGGGAAGCCCGGGGTGGAGGCT
This sequence comes from uncultured Anaerolineaceae bacterium, assembly GCA_964629105.1. Lineage (GTDB taxonomy): Bacteria > Chloroflexota > Limnocylindria > Limnocylindrales > CSP1-4 > CTSoil-043. The sequence continues at coordinate 7,878 of CAZVPS010000067.1, read as the reverse complement.
GCAGGCGCCGCGGACGATGCACTCGACCTCCACGCCTGCCTGGCTCGCCTCGTAGAGGAGCTCGATCATTTCCGGGTCCACCAGGGCGTTGACCTTGGCGACGATCCGCGCCGGCCGGCCGGCGCGGGCGTGCTCCGTCTCGCGCACGATGAGGTCGCGGATCTGCGACCGGAGCGTGATCGGGGCGACGAGGAGGCGCCGGAACCCCTCCTGCCGGGAGAGGCCCGTCAGGTAATTGAAGAGGTCGGTGGCGTCGGCGCCGAGCTCGGGACGGCAGGTGAGCAGCCCGAGGTCCGTGTAGGTGCGGGCCGTCTTGGGGTTGTAGTTGCCGGTCCCGAGGTGGAGGTAGCGGCGCAGGCCGGTCCCCTCGCGGCGCACGACGAGGGCCACCTTGCTGTGCGTCTTGAGGCCGACGAGGCCGTACACGACGTGGGCGCCCACCTGCTCCAGCTTGCGCGCCCAGACGATGTTCGCCTCCTCGTCGAAGCGGGCCTTGATCTCCACGAGCACGACGACCTGCTTGCCCTGGTCCGCGGCGCGGATCAGGTCCCGCACGATGGGCGAGTCGCCCGAGGTGCGGTAGAGCGTCTGCTTGATCGAGAGGACGTCGGGGTCGTCGGCCGCCTGGGTGATGAAGCGCTCGACCGACGCGGCGAACGACTCGTACGGGTGGTGGACGAGGAGGTCGCCCTGGCGGATCACCGCGAAGACGTCCGCCTGCTCGCCCTCGTCGGCGGGAACGAGCCGGGCGGGCACAACGGGCGTCCACGCCGGGTCCCGCAGCTGGGGGATGTCGAGCGTGGCGATCTGCCAGAGGGAGGTCAGGTCGAGCATGCCCGGGACCTCGTAGAGGTCGTCGGCGCCGAGGCCGATCCCGGACAGGAGGAACTCCCGCATCGGGGCGGGCATCGCCTCCTCGACCTCGAGGCGGACCGCGGAGCCGAAGCGCCGCCGCCGGAGCTCCTGCTCGATGGCCAGGAGGAGGTCGCCGGCCTCGTCCTCCTCGACGTCGAAGTCGGCGTCCCGGGTGACCCGGAACATGTGGGCCTCCACGACCTGGACGCCCGGGAAGAGCGCGTCCAGGTTGGCCGCGATCACCTGCTCCAGGGGGACGTACACGCGCCGCTTCACCTCGACCAGGCGGGGCAGGATCGGCGGCACCTTGACGCGGGCGAACCGCTGCTCGCCCGTCACGGGGTCGGCCACGGTGATCGCGAGCGAGAGGCTCAGCGTGCTGATGTACGGGAACGGGTGGCCGGGCGCGACGGCGAGCGGCGTGAGGACCGGGAAGATCTCCTCGAGGTAGCGCTCCCGCAGGCGGGCGTGGTGCTCCGGGATCGCGGCGTGGTCGACGATCGCCACGCCGTGGGCCGCGAGGCCGGCGCGGACCTCGCCGAAGAGGCGACTGTGCTCGGTGACCAGGTCCTGGACGCGGTCGCGGATGACGGCCAGCTGCTCGGCGGCGGTCCCGCCGTCGGAGGAGAGCTTGGCACTCCCGGCGGCGACCTGCTCCATCAGCCCGGAGACGCGGACCTGGAAGAACTCGTCGAGGTTGGACCCGAAGATCGCCAGGAACTTGGCCCGCTCCAGGAGCGGGTTGCGCTCGTCCCGCGCCTCGTGGAGGACGCGGGCGTTGAAGTCCAGCCACGAGAGCTCGCGGTTGACGTAGGGGAGCGCGGCGTGGCGCCGTCGTGTCGGTCGATGGGGGCGCGCCCGGACGGTGGTCACGAGCGTGCCGTCCGCGGCGCGGGATGCCCGGCCGCCGCCCGGGCAGCGGCACACGCGGCGCAGGGGCAGTGGGCGCGGAGCGCGGTGTAGGTGTAGTAGCCGGTCTGGTGGCCGTCGCCCCAGGTCGGGGCGATCGCGTAGCCGCCGACCGGGTCGATCGAGACGAGGCGGGTCTGCTCGCCGGTCAGGGTCGGATTCGAGTCCAGCCACCCGGGGACCCCGGCCTCGCCGCGGCAGTAGGCGCACGGGCAGAGCCACCGGAACCGCTCGAAGTCGAAGGTCGTGACGTGGCCGTCGACCCACTCGATCCGGAGGCTGCGCGCCTCGCGGTCGGCGTGGATGCGCACGGGCGCCGTCAGGTCGTCGGCGCGCAGGTAGCTGGAGGTCATTGCGGGATTGTAGGGCCCGCGCCCTCGGGCGCCCGGCGACCGGCTCCTGGCGCGCCGCCCCGACGGCCCGGGCCCGGGTGCGGCAGACTGCGCCCGTGCGTCGAGGCGATCCCGTATCCGTTGTCGTCCGCAACGCGCGCCTGGTGGCCGGGCGCGAGTACGGCGTGCGCGTGCGCAGCCGGGCGTTCGCGATCTCGACGCTGGTCCTGGCCGTCGTAGCCACGCTCGCCGCGCTGGCGCCGCTCGCGATCCGGGCGCTCGAGCGCGAGTCGGTGGTGCGCATCGCCGCCAGCGCCCCGGACGCGCGGTCGGCCGAGCTGACGGTCCGCTCGCTCGAGATGGTCTTCAATGCCGGGACGGGCCTCGACCCGACCGGCGCGCCCACCTACCGGTTCAGCCTCGTCGACCCCGCGGGTGTCACGGCCGCGCGCGGCGAGGTGGCCGCCGGGACCCTCGACGGCCTGCTCGTGCTCACCTACGGCCCACAGGCACGCCTGGATTTCGAGTACGTGACCGCTAACCCGGCGAGCCGCCAGGCGATCCTCTTCCAGCTCGTGGCGATCGCCGTCGCGGCCAGCATCCGGGCCGACGAGGCGCAGGGGCTGATCGGCGACTTCGTCGTGACCGACGCTGTCCCGGGGGACGCCCCCGGCGGATCGGAGCTCGACGCCGCCAGCCGCCAGATTCTCGCCACGATCCTCGTGATGCTCGTCTTCGTGACGTCGGTGACCTACGGGATGTGGGTCGCCACGAGCGTGGCCGAGGAGAAGTCGAGCCGCGTGATGGAGCTCATGCTCAACGCGGCGACGCCCGGCGAGATGCTCGCCGGCAAGGTGCTGGGCGTGGGCGGCGCGGGCCTCACCCAGCTCGCGGCGATCGTGCTCCCGGCCACCGTCGTGGTTGCCCTTCAGGGGCCCCTGGTGCGCCTCATCCTCGGGGAGAGCGCCGATGACACGCCGCTCGCCGGCCTGACGCCGGGGATCCTCCTCGCCTTCGTCGCCTTCTTCTTGCTGGGCTTCGTGCTGACCGCCCTCGTCTACGCCGCCGCGGGCTCGCTCGTGAGCCGCCAGGAGGACGTCCAGCAGGTGGCGCTGCCGATGCTGATGCTCTCCTTCGCGGCCTACTTCGCCGCCTTCTTCGCCTCCGGAGCGCCCGGCGCCGCCTGGGTTGCCCCGCTCTCGTGGGTGCCGTTCTTCAGCCCCTACCTGATGCTGACCCGGCTCGTCACGGGGAGCGTGCCGCCGTGGGAGCTGGCGCTCGCGATCGGCCTCCTGGCGGCGGCCATCATCGTCGCCCTGGTGGTGGCAGCCCGGATCTACGCCGCCGGCGTCCTCCTCTACGGCCAGCGCCCGACGCTCGCCGGAGTGGTCCGGGTCGCCCGAAGAGGCTGAGCCGGCCGCCCCGGAGCCGAGCGCCGCCTCAGCGAGCCGAGCGCCGCCTCAGCGACCGTCGTGGGGCCGCTTCACCACGAGGACGGAGCAGTGGGCGTGCGTCAGCACCGCGTGGGCCACGCTGCCCATCACGAGGCGGGTGATCCCGACGTGGCCGCGCGAGCCAACGACGATGAGGTCGCCGGCAGGGTCGGTGGCGGCGCGCCGGAGCTGGTCTGCCGGATCGCCCTCGCGCAGCTCCCCGCTGACCGTGCGGCCGGCTGCCCGCAGGTGCGCCTCGGTCGCCGCCACGATCTCGCGATGCGTGGTGCGGGCATTCGCGATCATCTCGGTGTAGACGTCCATCGCGGCGGCGAACATCGTCGGGGCGATGCCGGAGCGCCACGGCGCGGCGACGTCCACCACGCTCACCACGACCACGGGGATCGTCGCGAACGCCGGCCACGCGGCCACGAGGTCGCGGGCCGCCATCCCGGCCGGGGAGCCGTCCTCCGCGAGGATGACCCGCGCGGCGTGGTCGCCGCGGGCCACGAGGACCGGGCAGGTCGCGTGGTCAACGATCGCCGCCGAGACCGAGCCGAGGACCGCCGTCTCCACGGGACCGTGGCCACGGCTCCCGACGACGATGAGGTCGGGCCCCCAGAGCTTCGCATCCTCCACGACCGCGGCCGAGGGGCGGCCGCGAAGCAGCTCCGCCTCGACCGTGAGTCCCGCGGCCTCGAGGACGGGCCGCGCCTCGTGGAGCACGCGGGTCAGCTCGGCGACCGCCTCCTCCTCCAGCTGGTCGGCGTCGACGGGGATCGCCGGGATCCAGGGGCCGCCCCACAGGGCCGGCGCGACGTCGAGGGCGGCGACGACCCGGACCGTGGTCCCCGCGGGCCACGCGAGGGCGGCGACGAGGGCGCGGGCGCGATCGGCGGACGGGGAGCCGTCGAGGGCGAGAAGGATGCGCATGGTCTGGCACCTCCGGGCGGCCGGCGAACTCCGGGCGGGCTGGCGAGCCCTTCCAGCGGCGGGCTCGATCCCATCATGGCGCGTTTGCGAGCCCTCGGCCATGGCGGAACGGCCCCTCGGGGCGGGCGAGGGGTCGTACACTCGGCGTCATGCTGCGACCCCCGACCCCCGATGACCTCTACCGGTTCCGAATCCCGACCGACCCGCAGCTCTCACCGGACGGCACGCTCGTCGCCGTCACGGTCCAGTCCGTCGCGCCGGGCCGCGACGGCTACCGCCACGCGGTCTGGCTGGTGCCGTCCGACGGCAGCGCCCCGCCCCGCCAGGTGACGCTCGGGACGCGCCACGACACGCATCCCCGTTTCTCGCCGGACGGGACGGTCCTCGCCTTCATCTCCGATCGGCGCCCGCTGGTCGAGGAGGAGCCGGACGCGCCGAAGGACCGCGAGGACGGGACGCAGGTCCACCTCCTGCCCCTCGCGGGCGGCGAGGCGCGCCGTCTGACCGACCTGCCGCGGGGCGTGGACGCCTTCGCCTGGTCCCCGGACGGCTGCTCGCTCGTGGTGCGCACGACCTCGTTCGGGGCGACGCAAGCGGAGGACCGGAAGACCCGCCGGAAGGCGGAGCTGCCGAAGCCAGGGGCGACGCCGCTTTCCGACTACCGGTACTTCGACCGCCTCCAGGGGATGCTCAACGGGCCCGGCTTCATCGACGACAAGGTGGGCCACCTCTGGCTCGTCGACCTGGAGACCGGGGTCGCGCGCCGCCTGACCGACGGCCTCACCTCCGACGCGGAGCCGGCCTGGTCGCCCGACGGGACGCGCATCGCCTTCACGGCCTCGCGGGGGCGCGATCACGACCTGGACTACCAGTTCGACGTCTTCGTCGTCGAGGTGGCGAGCGGGCTCGTCACCCGGATCACCGACGGCGCCGGCTGCGCTTTCGGCAGCCCCGCCTGGCTCCCGGACGGCGCGACCCTGGCGCTCGCCGGGCACCGCTGGCCGCGGGGCGGCGGCAGCCGCAACGACATCTGGCTCTTCCCGGCGGACGGCTCCGCGGCCCACCGGGGAGGGGGCCGCAACCTCTCCGGGCCCACCGACCTCATGTTCGCCGCGGGCATGGGGAGCGACGTCACGCCGGGCGAGCCTGCCCGCCTGCGCGTCACGCCGGACGGCCGGCATCTCCTTTTCACGGCGCCGGTCCGGGGCTCCTACGAGCTGTGGCGGATCGCCCTGGCCGACGGAGCGGTGGAGCGTCTCACCGAGGATCGCCACTACCTCTCCTGCTGGGAGCTGGTCGAGACGGCGGGCGGAGGTGCCCGGGTCGCGGCGATCCGGTCGACCGTCACGGTGCTCTCCGACGTCCACGTCCTGGACCTGGCCGCCGACGGGCGCATCGCCGCCGGAAGCGTGGCCGCCGACGGGCGCATCGCCGCCGGCTCCGGCGCGCTGCGGCGGATCACGTCGTTCAACGACGCGGTCCTCGCCGAGCTTGACGTCCGGGAGCCCGAAGAGCGCTGGGAGACCGTTGACGGGCGCGAGATCCAGGGCTGGCTCGTCCGCTGCGCAGCGGCGGAGCGGGGCGAGCCCGCCCCCTTCGTGCTCCAGATCCACGGCGGCCCGCACACCCTCTACGGCTGGGCGCCCTACTGGGAGTTCCAGGTCCTCGCGGGGGCCGGCGTCAGCGTCCTTCTTACGAACCCGCGGGGGTCCGAGGGCTACGGCGAGGACTTCAACAGCGCGAACCTCCCGGACTGGGGCGACGGCCCGATGCGCGACGTGATGGCCCACGTCGACGCGCTCGTGGAGGCCGGCGTCGCCGACCCCGCCCGGCTCGGCGTGGCGGGCGGGTCGTACGGCGGCTACCTGACCAACTGGATCGTGGGCCACACGGACCGCTTCGCCGCGGCGATGACCTGCCGCAGCGTGAGCGACCTGACGAGCCTCATGCTGACCGGCGACCTCGCCGGCGGCATCTTCGGGATCCTCGAGTTCGGCGCCCAGCCGTGGGAGAAGCCCGACCTCTACCGTGAGCTCTCGCCGATCACCTACGCCGACCGGATCCACACGCCGCTCCTCATCCAGCACGCTGAGAACGACCTGCGCTGCCCGATGGGCCAGGCCGAGGCCCTGTTCGCCGTCCTGCGCACGCTGAAGCGGCCCGTTCGCCTCATGCGCGTCCCGAACGAGACGCACGAGCTGACCCGCTCCGGCACGCCGTTCCGGCGCGTGGAGAACCTCGTCCAGGTGCGCGGCTGGTTCGACCACTTCCTGGTGAAGGGGAAGAAGAAGCTGCCGCCGCTCCCCGCGAACCGGGCCGGGATCTAGGGGAGGGGAGCGGCGTGGCGGCCTCGATCCCGGTCCTGCGGGTCGCCGGCGGCCACCGCGAGGTCGGCCGGGCGGTGGGCGCGGCGACTGCGCCGGTCCTCCGGGAGGCGGTGGCGTTCGACGCCGCCCTCCCCGCCGGCCGCTCGCGCGACGACCAGCTGGCGCTGGCGGGCCGCTACCGCGACGCCACCCGGGCCGCGACGCCCTGGCTGGTCGAGGAGATCGACGGCGCGGCCGAAGGGGCTGGGGTGGATCCCCTCGCGCTCTTTGCCGCCTCCATCGAGGAGATCTGGACGGTCCGCCCGTCGCAGGCCGGGACGACCGAGCCGGTGCCCGGCCGCTGCTCGGACCTCGTGATCGGCCCGCCGTTCACCGCGGACGGCCACCTCTGGGTGGCCCACACGAACGACCTCGGCGAGTCCTCCGAGGCGCAGCTTGTCGCCGTGGAGTGGCGCGTCCCGGGTCAGCCGGTCGTCTTCTCCATCGGGATCGGGCCCTGGATCAGCGTCGGCTGGAACGACGCCGGGCTCTCGCTCACCGGGAACGAGCTGACCCCGAACGACGAGCGCGTCGGCGTCCCCCGCCTCCTGATGGTCCGCGAGCAGCTCACCGCGCGGACGCTCGACGCGGCGGTCGCCATGGCGCTCCGGCCGGACCGCGCCAGCAGCTACAACACCGTCTTCGCCCACCGCGACGGCCGCGCCGCCAACGTGGAGGGGAGTGGCGGCGACGCCGTGGTGCGCCCGATCGGACCCGGCGAGACCCTGGCCCACACGAACCACTACGTCGAACCCGCCATGCTCCGCTTCGAGGGCGACCCGGTCTATGCCCGCCGCTCGGCGGTCCGCCACGAGCGCGCGTGCGCGCTGCTGGCCGGCGCCGCCGCGGCCGGTCCGGGCACGGTGACCCCGGCCCTCCTCCGCGCCTGGCTGTCCGATCACCACGGCGCACCGGATTCGATCTGCCGCCATCCCGCGGCAGCCGCAGGGAGCGACGGGCCGGAGGCCGCGTCTCCCGCCGCCGCACAGATACATGTGGACGTGCTGCGCACCCTGCTAGGCATAGATACCGGCAACCCGCAACATATTT
>CAZVPS010000066.1:0-10272 GCA_964629105.1 uncultured Anaerolineaceae bacterium | reverse complement strand
AATGGGGAACCGGGCTCGCCCTGCGAGCACCGCGCCCCTGACTACCAATGAGCGATCTCGACATCGTCGTCCTGGGTGGTGGCGGCCACGTCGGCCTGCCCCTGAGTTTGGCGTTCGCGGCGAGCGGGCTCCGGGTCGGCGTCTTCGACACGAACCGGGTGACGCTGGCCACAATCGGCCGGGGCGAGATGCCGTTCCGAGAGGGCGGCGCGGACGAGCTCCTGGCCCGGGTGCTGCCGACAGGCCGTCTCGTGCTCTCGACGGAGCCGTCCACGGTGGGTCGCGCGGATGTCGTCGTCATCGTGATCGGGACGCCCGTGGACGAGTTCCTGGGCCCGTCCATGACCCTGTTCGAGAAGACAGTCGAGCAGGTGGCGCCCCACCTCCGCGACGGGGCGCTCGTCGTCCTCCGCAGCACCGTATACCCGGGGACCACCGCCTACGTCACCCAGGCCTTCGCGGACCTGGGCCGGCGGGTGGACGTCGCCTTCTGCCCGGAGCGGATCGCCGAGGGTCACGCCCTGGAGGAGTTCCGGACCCTGCCCCAGATCGTGGGCGCCGACGAGCCGGCCGTCGGCGATCGGGCGGCCGCGCTGTTCGCCCGGCTCGGCGGGGAGATCATCCGCACGAGCTCGAAGGAGGCCGAACTCGCCAAGCTCTTCACGAACACCTGGCGCTACATGAAGTTCGCAATCGCGAACCAGTTCTTCGTGGTCGCCCACCAGGCCGGCGTCGACTACGCGAACGTCCTGGAGGCGATCCGGCGGGACTACCCGCGCGCCGCCGACCTTCCCGGACCCGGCTTCGCCGCCGGGCCGTGCCTCTTCAAGGACACGATGCAGCTCGCCGCCTTCACCAGCGACCACTTCCCGATGGGCCAATCGGCGATGCAGGTGAACGAGGGGATGCCCGCCTACATCGTGAGCGCCCTCGAGCGGCGCCACGGGTCGCTGCGCGGGCGGACGATCGGGGTCCTCGGGATGGCCTTCAAGGCGGAGTCGGACGACAACCGGGCCTCGCTGAGCTACAAGCTCCGCAAGCTGCTGGCCTGGGCCGGGGCCCGGGTCCTGTGCGCCGATCCCTACGTCCAGGATGCGCGCCTCGTGCCCCTCGAGACGGTCCTCGCGGAGGCGGACACGCTCATCCTGGGCGTCCCCCACCGCGCGTACCGCGACCTCGATCTCGGCGACCGCGACGTCGTCGACATCTGGGGCGCGCTGGGCCGCGGCATCACGCTCTGATGCGAATCCTCGTCACCGGTGCCGCCGGGTTCATCAACGGCTACCTCGTCCCGGAGCTGCTGGAGGCCGGCCACGCGGTCGTCGGCCTCGACAACTTCAGCAAGTACGGGCCGACCCGTCGGAGCTACGACGGCCATCGCGCCTACCGCCTGGTCGAAGGGGACGCGAAGGACCCGGCGCTCCTGCGCGAGCTGGTCCGCGGCTGCGACCAGGTGGTCGCGGCGGCTGCGATGATCGGCGGGATCAGCTATTTCCACGAGTTTGCCTACGACCTGCTGGCCGAGAACGAGCGGATCCTCGCCGCCACCTTCGACGCCGCCATCGAGGCCCACCGGCGGGGCGAGCTGCAGCGGATCGTGGTGCTCAGCTCGTCGATGGTCTACGAGTCGACGAGCGTCTTTCCGACGCCCGAGGGCGCCCAGCTGACCTCGCCGCCGCCGGTCTCCACGTACGGCTTCCAGAAGCTGGCTTCGGAGTACTTCGCGAAGGGCGCCTGGGAGCAGCACCGGCTTCCGTACACGATCCTGCGCCCCTTCAACTGCGTGGGCATCGGGGAGCGGCGCGCCGTGCGCGACACCGACGTGACGAGCGGCAACGTGAAGCTCGCGCTCTCCCACGTCGTGCCGGACCTCGTCCTGAAGGTGCTGCGGGGCCAGGACCCGCTCCACCTCCTGGGCAACGGGACGCAGGTCCGCTGCTACACGTACGGCGGCGACCTGGCCCGCGGCATCCGGTTGGCGATGGAATCCGACGCGGCGGTCAATGACGACTTCAACCTCTCCACGCCGGTGAGCACCACCGTCCTGGAGCTCGCGGAGCTGATCTGGCGCAAGGTCCACGGGCCCGATCACCCGTTCGCCTGGGTGTCGGATCCGCCCTTCCAGCACGACGTCCAGCACCGCGTGCCGGACGTCCGCAAGGCGCGCGACGTCCTGGGATTCGAGGCCGCGACGGGTCTCTCCGAGATGCTCGACGAAGTGGTGCCGTGGATCCGCGCCGAGGACGCGGCGGAGGCGATCTGATGGGCGACCTCGACGCCGTCTACGCGAACCGGTTTTCGGATCGAGAAGGCGCGGCGAAGGACCGGGTCTGGCGCGAGATCGTGTGCTACCTGCAGCGGTGGTTCCCGCCGGACGGCCAGATCCTCGACATCGCCTGCGACCGGGGCGACTTCATCCGCTACGTGCAGGCCCGTGAGCGCTGGGCGACGGATGTGCGCGACGTGTCAGCCGGTCTTCCGCCGGACGTTCGGTTCGTCCGGGCCGACGGCCGCGCGCTCCTTGACGTCCTTCCGCCGGCTGCGTTCGACGGGATCTTCATGAGCAACTACCTGGAGCATCTCCCGTCGAGCGACGCGGTGATCGAGCAGCTCCAGGTCTGCGCCGGCCTTCTTCGGTCCGGCGGCCGCGTCGTCATTCTGCAGCCGAACATCCGCCTGACCGGCGCGGCCTACTGGGATTTCATCGACCATCGAACGCCCCTCACCGAGCGGAGCCTCGTTGAGGCGGCAGAGATCGCCGGGTTCCGCACCGTTGCCGTCATCACGCGCTTCCTGCCCTACACCACCAAGAGCCGCCTGCCGAGCCATCCGCGCCTCGTCCGTGCCTATCTCGCGTTTCCGCCGGCCTGGCGGTTGCTGGGACGACAGACGCTGTACGTGGGCGAACGACGTTGACGGTCCCCGGGAGCAGCGGTCGAACGTTCGACCGGCGCCGCGTCGGCCTGTCGGTCCTGGGCCTCGGTGTCAGCGCGATCGCGGTCTGGTTGTGTGTCCGATCCGTCGACCTGAGCGAGGTCGCGGACCAGCTGGCCCACGCCGATGGCGGCCCCATTCTCGTGTTCCTCGTAGTCCTGGCAACCCAGACGGTGGTCCGGGCCGCCCGGTGGAGCCTCCTTCTCCCGCGGCGCGACGCGCGGCGGATCGCCATTCGTCGGACGCTCCCCCCCCTGCTCGTCGGGTATCTCGGGAATGTGACCCTTCCGGCGCGCCTCCGGCGAGCCTGCGCGGGCTCTGCTCCTGGCTCGACGCGAGGGTCTCCCGGCCGCGGCTACGTTTGGATCGGTCGTCCTCGAACGCGTCATCGACACCGCCACGTTGGCGCTCGTCGTCCTTCCGGCCGCGTGGATGGCAGGAGCGCCGCGTTGGATCGTCGATCTCGCAGTCATCGCCGCGGTGGCCGCAGGGGTTCTCCTCGCCGTGCTCGCGCTCGTCGGGCTGGCCGGCCCGACGCGGGCGGTTGACCGTCTTTCGGGCCGATTTAGACCCGGCCTCGCAGCCTCTCTTGTGACTCGGCTGGCGGGAGCGTTCCGGGAGTTCGCGACGGGCATCGGCGCATCGCACCGCCGGCCGGCGATCCTCGTCGCCGCGCTCCTCAGTCTGCTGGCCTGGGGCATGGATGCGACGCTGATCTGGCTGGCCGCCTCATCGATCGGGGTCACGCTTGAGCCGGCCCAAGCGGTTCTGATCGCCGGGGTGGCCGTCTTCGCGACCATCATTCCGGCGGCGCCCGGCTACGTCGGCACCTACGAACTGGCAGCCACGGCGACCGCGGTGGCGCTCGGCGTCGACCCCGAATCGGCCCTGGCTGTCGCGATCCTGGCTCACGCGCTGACTCTCCTGCCGATGGCTGGCGCCGGAGCGGTCGCGCTGCTCGCGATCCAGCGCGCGGGGCCGCGTGGCGCCGCGGATGCCTCTGCCGCTACCGCCGATGGCGATCGATCGCCGCCGGTCCGGAGCTCGGTGTGAGCACCATGGGTGCAGTCCCGGAGCTGACCGTCGTCATGCCCGTCTGGAACGAAGGTGAGCGGGTCGTCCCGACCATCCGCGCCTTCGCGGCCGCCGTCCACACGCCGTACGAGCTCCTGGTGGTCCACGACATGCCCGAGGACTCCACGGTCCCCGTGGTGGAGCGGCTGGCCGGCGAGATCCCGGGCCTGCGGGCCCACCACAACACGCTCGGTCCGGGCGTGCTCAACGCCATGAAGGCCGGGATCGCCGTCGCCCGGGCGCCGTACGTGCTCATCACGATGGCCGACGGGTCGGACGAGTACGGCGATGTCGACCGGATGGTGGCGCTGGCGCGCGACGGGGCGGACGTCGTGGCCGCGAGCCGCTACATGCGTGGTGGGTGCCAGGTTGGCGGACCCCGGCTCAAGCGCTTCCTGTCGCGGACCGCGGGGCTCTCGCTCCACTGGGTCGCCGGCGTCCCGATCCACGACCCGACGAACAACTTCAAGCTCTACGCGCGACGCTTCCTCGACGCGACGCCCATCGAGAGTGAGGCCGGCTTCGAGCTGGCGATCGAGCTGTCGGTCAAGGCGACGCTCCAGGGCCGCCATCTGGCCGAGGTTCCCACCACGTGGCGCGACCGGACCGGCGGTGAGAGCCGCTTCCGGCTTCGAAAGTGGCTCCCCCACTACCTGCGCTGGTACCTCATGGCGTTTCGGGGCCGGTTTACGAGAAGGTAGTCGGGTCGAGTGACATCATCACCGATGACCGTCCCCTCACCGAGTACTTTCTGCTCCGCCGCATGGCGAACCCTGGCTCCGTCCCGATGACGCAGGACACCGTTTCTCGGGCCTTCCGACTCCCGTAGCCCTTCCGATGAGCCGCGACCGGCTCTGGCTCGCCCTCGCTATTCTGCTGCCGGCGCTGGCCGCGGCAAGGTCCTCACTGTGAGCGACCACGCCTACGCCGACATGCTGGCGAAGGGCGGCCACGACCTCGTCCACGAGCGCTTCTGCGTGGAGCTGATGGTCGCCGCGATCGAGGAGATCTACGACGAGGGCGCTCGGGCGGTCCGATTCGCCGAGGTCTGCGCAGCGAGCTGGTCTCCGGGTCCCCGGGCGAAGAAGGGTGCCACGAGCCCGGCGACTGCCACTACCCCGAGCAGCTCGCCGGGCAGCCAGCCGAGCAGCGGAAGCGCGTAGCCCCACCGCTGGCCGCGGTTCGCGATGTACGCTGCCGGGATCAGCAGGGCAACGAAATAGGGGGGGTTGAAGAACGGGGCGAAGAGGAGCGTGCCCGCGAGCGCGACAACGATCGCGAGTTCCGGGTCCCGGCGGCGCGGTGCGACGACCACTGCGACCATCGAGCCGGCGACTCCGCCAAGGGTCGCGACCGTCGTCCACGGGGCTCCGATCCCGAGAACAGCGAGGGTCGTCCCGAGGGTGAAGCTGTGGGGTCCCGTACTGACGTCCTCGAGGCCCCGGAGAACGGTCACGTAGTCCATCCAACCGGCGATGCCGACGATGGGCAGCGTCGCGACGGCGATGGCGGCACCCGCCGTGACTGCCCCAACGATCGAGCGCACGCGCCTGGTCAGGATCCAGGCGATGCCCACGAGGCCGAAGGGGTAGCGCACGGTGAGGGCAGCGGCCAGGGCGACCCCGGCCCACGGGGTGCCATTCCACCGCCAGATGGCGGCTCCCAGCGCGAACAGGACCACGCTGACGTTGCCGAGGTTGAGGTCGTAGAGGACGGGAAACGAGATGGTCGCCACGAACCAGAGGATGAGCCGGACCTCACGCCTGACCGGTAGCACCGCGCAGCCCAGCCCGAGGAGCAGGATCCGCCCGACGAACCAGGCGAGCGTCGCGGCGTTTTCGGGGATTCCGGCCACCGGGAGCAGGGCGACCGCGAGCGGTGGAGCGTAGAGATACAGGCCGCTGTATGCGCCCGAGTTGTACGCCTCGGCCGTGCCGGGCGGGTACAGCGGCGCACCTGCGGCGAGCCGTCGGGCGGCCGCGTCGTAGGCCAGGAAGTCGTATCCGAACCCCGTGCTGCCGATGAACAGGAACGCCGACGTGACGAGGACGGCCACCCCGAGCGCCGCCAGGAGCCACGGAAGCAGCCGCGTCAGCGCGGCAGCGTATCGGCGAGCCATGGGGGGCGATCATACGGTGTCGTCTGGGAGTGATCTATGCGATGCGCTATCGCCGGTCGTCCGCGGCGCACGGCCGGGATCGTCGCACACCAGCGGGGTGCCGGAACCCTGACGAATGGGGGGCGTCGCGCGCCACCTCACGATCTACGATCCGGAGATGAGGCAACTCGGGGCTGGCTTCGGACGCGACGTGCTGTGGTTGGCGCTCGTCCCGCTGCTCGCGGCCCTGGCTGCCACGATCGCCCCGATGTCCACGGTGGACCTGGCCTACCAGGTGCGCGCCGGGGAGCTGATGCTGGCCTCGGGCGCCGTGCTGCGAGCGGACCCGTTCACGTTCACCGCCCTCGGAGAGCCCTGGCTGAACCAGCAGTGGGGTGCCGGGATCGTCTTCGCCCTCGTCCACGGCCTGGCAGGCTGGGGCGGCCTCGTGGTGCTGCGGGCGGTCCTGGTCGCCGCCGCGGTGGGTCTCGTGATGGCAGGCGCGGGTCGGTGGCTGGCGCCCCGCTCCGCCGCGCTCCTTGCCCTCGCCGGGTTCATCGTGGGGATCGCCTCGCTCGGCCTCCGGGCCCAGCTGTTCGGCATCGCCCTGTTCGCCGCGGTGCTCGCGATCCTCGCCTGGCGGGACCGGCATCCACGTCTGATCTGGGCCGTGCCCCTCGTCATTCTCGTCTGGGGCAATCTCCACGGCAGCTTCTTCCTGGGCCCGGCTGCCGTCGCATTGGCCCTCGTCGACGACCTTCTCGCCCGTCGACCGGGCGTCCGGCGGCTCCTCTTGGTGCTCGCTGCGTCGCTCGTCGCCTCCTGCGTGACGCCGTTCGGTCCGGCGGTCTGGGGGTACGCGCTCGGGATCGCGACAAACAGCGAGATCACTCGCCTCATCACGGAGTGGCAGCGGACCTCCCCGCTGTCGGTCACTGGGGCGCTCTTCTACGCGTCGGTCGCCGGGGCCGTGGCCCTGGTCTGGCTGGCACGCCGGCGCGACCTCCTGCCGCCCTGGCCGACGCTCGCCTGGCTCGCCGGGATGGCCCTCCTCGGCGCCTATGCCGAGCGCGGCGTCGCCTGGTGGGCCTTCGGCGCCCCCGTCGCGCTGGCGCCGACCATTGCCGCGCTCCTGCCCACGGCAGGTGCGCCTCGCGTGGAGCCGCGCGCCCTCCGCCGCCTCAACGCCGTGGTCGTTGTCGTCCTGGCGCTCGCCGTGGTCGTGGCCCAGCCCCTCTGGCGCGGCGGGGACCCGCGCACTGGCCCCGAGGGACTCCTCCGCGATGCGCCCGCGGGCGTCGCCGCTGCGCTCGCCGGGTTCGCGGGCCCGTCAGACCGTGCGGTCGTCCCCCAGCCGTGGGCGTCCTGGTTCGAATGGGCTGCGCCCGGCGTCCCGGTCATGGTTGACTCGCGGGTGGAGGTGGTCCCTGCGTCCGCGTGGACCGACTACACCACGATCGTCGGCGGTGGTGCAGGCGCTCTGGCCACACTCGAGCGGATCGCCGCGTCGGTCGTGGTCGTGGACCCGGCGGCCCAGTCGGCTCTCGAGATTGCCCTGCGCACCCCGGGCTCGGGCTGGCGGCTCACCTACGACGACCCCGACGGCATCGTGTTCGTGACGACCAAGTAGGGCGTTACTCCGGCGTGCTACGGCGCGCCGCCTGCCGCGCCGCTCCGCGCGAAGCTCGCCGCTCCAGGGCCGCCCAGACGTCCTCGCGCAGCCCGGGGAGCGCGCCCGTCGCGATCGCCTGCGTAGGGAAGTACAGCGAGGGCGCGGCGATCGTCGTCGCGATCGCCACGGGCCACCAGCGACCCCAGGCCCCGGCGGCCAGGGTGATGGCGACCGCAAGAGGGAGCCGCACCCACAGCTCCACGTAGTAGGGGTAGGTCGCCGTCGAGAGGCCGCGGTTCGTGGCCAGCAGGTTCCCCCACGCGATCCACTGCTCCGGGGCGAGCACGAACGAGACGCCCGCGACGAGCGCGGTCGCCCCCAGCGCGATCCCCAGCGAGCGCCATCGACGTTGCACGACGAACCACAGCAGACCCACGCCGGGGGTCACCTTCGTCACAAGGACAAGGGCCCAGGCGGCCGGGTAGCGCAGCCCCAACGCGATCGCGGCAGCGAGGAACAGGTTGATGTTGCCCGCGTTGATCTCGGACGCGACAGGCGGGAGGAAGAGGACGATGACGCTGAAAGGTCCCGCGAGCCACACGACCGCGATGAGCGAGAGTCCCCGGACGACAGCCACGTACGCCTCGAACGGCAGCTGCCGCAAGGGCCACGTGAGCTGGGCGAACACCGGGGCGTACTGGTACGCGTCGGATGCCCCGAGCCGCCAGCCGCCGTACATGTCGCACATGTCGATGCCGTAGTACGTGGCAGCATCGGCCGGGTTGCCCTTCGCCGGGAAGTACGTCACCCAGACGACGATCGCGAGGCCGATCCCGACGGCGGTCAGGATCCGGCTGGCCTGCCGGAGACGGGCGAGGGCCGCGGGAAACCGCGCCGGATCGTTCGGCGCGGCGTGCATCCCCCGCCTCAGAGCTTCGAGGAAGCCCAGTACCGCTCGGCGAAGCCCGGCAGGCCGCCCAGGCTCGCCACCTTCGTCCCGAAGCCGCGGACCGCGTCGCCCATCTGGTCCTTCCCGCCGAAGAGCCGCTCCAGCTGGCTCTCGTAGAGCGTCAGGCCAGCGATCTTGCGCTCCACCGTCTCGGTGATGTCGGCGTACTCCGGCGTCAGGCCGACGTTCGTCGGCAGCCCGGCGAGGGCGCCCGCCGGGAGCTCCTCCAGGCGGCGGAAGTCGTTCCACCAGGCGTACGGGAAGTCCTCGTAGTAGGTGACGATCCCGGCGTACTCCGGACCCGGCATGACCCACCGGCGGCCCAGGCCCAGGAGCGCCACGCCCACCTCGCGCACGAGCTGGTGGTCGACGTGGTCGCCCACGCCCAGCGGCAGGTAGACCTTCTGGGGCTCCAGGCGGGCGATCTCCTGCACGAGGAGGTCGATCGGGGCGCGGTCGTCGGCGCGCGGCGCGGCCAGGAGCTGCTCGTCGCCCTCGTAGCCGCGGAAGACCGCGTCGGGGAGGTCCAGGAAGACGATCGACGCCTCGGCGAAGTAGGCGTAGCGCTCATCCTCCAGGCGGCGGGCGGCCATGAGGTCGCCGGCCATCTTGGCCTCGACGAGCTCCGCGGTGAGGACGGCGCCCTGCTGGGGCACGTCGTCCATCAGCGGCTGCCCGGCCAGCGGCCGGTTGTGGATGTCCGCGCGCCGATACCAGGACGAGCGCTGCCAGAAGCGCTTGGCCGCCGCGTCGGCCTCGGCCTGCGTGGCGTCGAGCCGGCTGCTCTCCGCCCGGTACGGCGCGTCGGCGTCGGCGTCCTGCGGCTGGTCGGCGGCGATGTTCTTGCGGTTGAAGGCCTCAGTGGTGGGCCAGATCGCCTTCGACCCGAAGCCCAGCGCCTCGCGCTGGTAGGTCGTCAGGCCGGCGGCCGCGCCGTTGCCCGAGAAGACCGTGACGATCGTGACGGTCTGGCCGATCTCGCGCAGGCTTGCGATCAGGCCGCCGCACGAGAGGGCGACGTCGTCGGGGTGGGGGGCGACGAAAACGTGGGTCATGGCCCGGCGAGTATACCGATGGGTCATGGCCCGGCGAGTGTACCGATGGAGCGGCCGGCGAAGGCCGGTCCAGGAGTCAGCGGAAGCCGCCCTCGCCGATGAGGGGAACGAAGATGCAGGCCCCGTGCTTCGTGGTCCGCAGCTGGGCGCCGTCGCGCTCCACGAGCACGAGCACTTGCTCGTGGCGGCTGCCCACTGGGATCACCAGCCGGCCGCCGTCGGCGAGCCGCGCGAGCAGCGTTGCCGGGACGTCCGGGGCCGCGGCCGCGACGATGATCCGCGGCCAGAGGGCGCCGCACGGCTCCACGGCGCCGCCCGGCCACGTCTCGCCGCCCGGCTCGCTGGCGCCGCCCGGCCACGTCTCGCCGCCCGGCCACGTGGCGCCGGCCCGCGCTGCCGCCCTGCCCGGATCCGCGGCGCCGCCATCGCCGACGCGGACCCCCCCCCTGCCGCCGAAGCCCAGCGCCCCCAGGCCTGCGCGGGCCGGGGCCGCCCACCCCGGCCCGCGTTCCCACCTGGTCCACCCGGGGCCCCTCGCCCCCAGCCACGC
>CAZVPS010000065.1:0-10296 GCA_964629105.1 uncultured Anaerolineaceae bacterium | reverse complement strand
GGCGCGGGCGAGGGCGCCGCCGATGACCGGCCGGCACCGGGCCTGGGCGACGACACGCTCGGGGTCCTGGCGGCCGCGGGCTACTCGGACGCCGAGGTTCGCGCCCTGCTCGACGCGGGCGTGGTCGGGGGGGCAGCGACGGCCGAGGCGACGGCCCGGGCAGTGCGGCTGGGCTCGGTGCTGGCCCGCCTGGCGGAGCGGGGGCGGAGCGCGTCCCAGGCGTGATTCACGGACACGTTGTTGACGAGGGCCATCGGGGACGGCCCGCCAGGTGAGCCGCCGGGCGCCGGACCTCCGCGATCCGGCGCGATCCCCTGCAGACTCGGGATCCCGCCGTCCGAGCACGAAACCGGGCCACCAACGGCCGAATCCCCCGTGCCCGGTGGGGGTTTCGTGCGGCGTACCCCCTGTCGCAAGTCTCGGCAGACTCGCGGTGCCGCCCGCCCGGTGGCGCCGAGCCGTCCCGCGGGTCGGCTCGGTGGGTCCGGCCGCACGCCGCGCCCCGGTGTGGGAGCGCTGCCAACGCCGAGCGTAGGGAGGCTCGCCGCGCAACAACCTATTCGCGGATCACGGCTCGGTGGCGCGCCGGAGCGGCCAGACGAGTTCCGTCCGCCACTCGGCCTCGTCCACGCCGCTCCCGGGGCCGATGAAGTAGATCTCCCACGGGTCGTCGCCGAGCGGTCGCCCCAGGGCCCCAGCCCGCTCGCGAAGCGCGTTCCACGCCGCTTCGAGCCCCTGGTAGGGCCCCACGTGGGTGGCGACCGCCGCGGGTCCCGCCGGGAGCTCGCCCGGGTGGACGACCCCGGCCCCCAGGAACGGCTCCGCGACCGGGAAGCCGGCCGCGATGTCCAGGCCATCGGGACCGGCGGCGAAGTAGCGCGCGAAGGGCGGCCCGGCCGGTGCCATCCCGGCCTCGCGCAGCGCGCCCGCGACGAGCGACAGCGCGTCCGACATGAAGTCGGGGATGTCCTCGGCGCCGACCAGCGACCGGACGACGGCGACCCGGACCGTCTCGGGCTCGACGATGGTAACTTCCGGCGCGGGGGCTGGGCGGGGCATTGCGATCCTCCGGGTGAGTGAGCGTTCGCATCATGGCGGACGGAGCGGCCCGGCGAGGGATGTTCGTTCGGAGGCGGGCGCGCGACCCGCCGCTCACCCCGACCCGCCGCGGACCCCGACCCGCGGCGCCGTTCAGCTGGTGAGGATCCGCCGGAAGCGCCAGGTCCCGACGGCCATCAGCCCGGCCGCGTAGAGCACGAGCACTCCCAGCTCGACGAGCACGTCGCCGATCGTGCCCTCGCGGAGGGCGACCTCGCGGAGGCCCTGGATGGCCCAGGCCTGGGGCGTGAAATACGCGATGGTGTGGGCCGGCTCGGGGAAGATCTCCAGCGGCACCATCGCGCCGCCCAGCGCGCCCAGCAGCATCCCGGCCATGACTCCCAGCGCAGCGGCCTGGTCGGGGTTGTTCGAGAACACCCCGACCACCATCGCCGCCCCGGTACCGACGAGCGCGAAGAGGACGACGATGGTCCCCGCCGCCAGCGGGTCGCCCCAGCTGACGCCGAAGGCGATCGCCGACAGCAGGATGATGAAGAGGCCCTGGACCATGGCCACGCCGAACCGACCCAGCGTCTCGCCGACCAGGATCGTCCCCACCCCGACCGGCGAGGCGACCATCCGCCGCGAGACCCCGAGCTGGCGGGTCAGGATGAGCTGCGTGGCGGCAGTCATCGAGGTCAGGAACATGAACAGCACGAGCTGGCTCTGGGCGCCCGGCGCAAACGCCCCGGTGGAGGCGGGGAAGATCCCCTCGCCGATGCGCTCGACGACGACGGTGACGCCCGCCATCCCGTCCTGGACCGAGCGCGCCGTCGCGAGCGCCTCGTCGAACGGGATCCCTGCGCGGCTCGCCGCGAGACGTGCCGCGCGGATGGCCGCTGCCTGCTCGGCGATCGCCGCGTCCACCGCCTCGCGCAGCGCGGAGACGGCGCTCTCCGGCTGGCCGAGGATGACGACCTCCGCCACGCCGCCGCCCCGCAGCGTCGCGTCGTAGCCCGGCGGGACGATCACCCCGATTTCGAGGCTGCCATCCTCGACCCTCGCCCTGAGCTCGTCGACCGTGGCGGGCTCCTTGAGCTCGAGCTTCACGCTGCCGTTGCGGATGGCGTCCACGAGCTCGGTCCCGAGGGCGCCGGCATCGATCGCGACGATGCCCATCCGGGGTGCGACGCGGCCGCCGTACATCGTGCCCAGCACGACGATGAGGATGACCGGCAGGACGAAGATGAAGAAGAGGCCGGTGCGGTCACGCAGGAGACGGCGGACGTTGACCACCGCGATCGTCAGGGCGTTCACGGCGCCACGACCTGCCGCGCCCGCAGCAGCCCGATGCCGCCGGTCACGACCCCGACCGTCGCCAGCACCGCCAGCGATGGCGCGACCACCGCGATGCCGCCCCCCGCGGCCAGGTCGTTGATCCCGCGGAGGAACCAGGCGTGCGGCGTGATGACGCTCAGCGCGGCCATCCCCTCGGGCGCCTGGGACATCCGGAAGAACGAGCCGCCGAACACCGCGAGAGTCAGGGCCGTCACGGCGATGAAGCTGCCGGCCTGCTCCTCGGTCCTGGCGAACCCGACGATCAGGGTGGCGATGCCGGTGGCCGCCAGGGCGGTGGCGATCACGAGGCCCGCGACCGCCAGCGGGTCGCCCCAGTCGGCGCCCAGCAGCAGCGTCGTGGCGACCACGATCACCGCCATGGAGATCGAGGCCACCACCAGGCTGACGATCACCTTGCCGAGCAGGATGGTGGCCGGGGCGATAGGGGCGGCCAGCATTCGGGCCAGCGTGCCGTTCCGGCGCTCGGCGAGCAGGCCAAGGACGCCGAACTGGGCGGCGAAGAAGACGAACATCACGGCCATCGACGCGCCGTAGTAGGTCTTCGACGAGGCGACCCGGTCGACGGTCTCGCCGGCGCTGATCACGATCGGCGCGGGTGCCGCCATGGCGGCAGCCGCCAGCTCGGCGGCGAGCGCCGGGTCGGGTGACGCCCCCGCGGCCGCCATCGTCGTGCCTACCGCGACCTGCACGGCGGTGACCTGGCTGCCGAACCCGGCCAGCACGCTGCGCGCGATCTCGGCCGGGAGGGTCGATGGCCCCCCGATGACCACCAGCTGGGCCGGCTGGCCGGCCTGGACCGCCGCCGTGAACCCGGCCGGGATGACGATGGCCGCCCCGACGTTGCCGGCCTCCACCGCCGCGCGCCCCTCGGACTCGGTCGCAGTCGGAACGATGGTCGCCACCCCCGCCGTCGAGAGTCCGGCGAGCGGGCCGTCGACCAGCCCCCGGGCGACCTCGCCCTTGTCGAGGTCGACGACGGCGTACGTGGTGTGGAAGGTGTCCTGGTCCGGGATCATCGCCGAGAACAGGAAGGCGAGCCCAAGCGGGGCCGCCACCGCCATGAGCAGCACCGAGCGGTCACGGAGCTTCTGGCGGAGGTCCTTGGCGGCGATGACCAGGGCGGCACGCATGGCTCAGTCCCGGAGTGCCTTGCCGGTCAGGTGCAGGAAGACCGCCTCGAGGTCGGGTTCCACGACCTCCACGCTGCGGACCACTGCGCCTGCCCCGGCCGCGGTCTCGAGGATCCGCGGCAGCAGGTGTCGCGCCTCCTCGACCACCAGCTCGATGCGCCCGTCGGAGGCGGTCGCCTCCTCGACCCCGGCGAGCGCCCGCAGGGCCTCGATCGCCGGGCCGACCGTCCCGCCGGCCGTCAGCTCGACGCGATCCTTCCCGCCGACCAGGGCGACCAGCTCGCGGCGCGTGCCCTCGGCCCGGATGCGACCCTCGTCGATGATCCCGATCCGGTCGCAGAGCCGCTCCGCCTCCTCCATGTAGTGGGTCGTGTAGAGGATTGCCATCCCCTCCTGCTCCAGCGCGGCGACGCTGGAGAGGATCGCGTTGCGGCTCTGGGGGTCGACGCCCACGGTCGGCTCGTCGAGCACCAGCAGGCGGGGGTGATGGAGCAGGCCGATGCCGATGTTGAGCCGGCGCTTCATCCCACCCGAGAAGGTGTCGGTGCGGTCGCCGGCGCGCTCGGTCAGGTCGGTCACGGCCAGCACCTCGTCCACCCGCCGGTCGAGCTCCTTGCCCCGGAGTCGCTGGAGGCGACCGAAGAAGCGAAGGTTCTCGCGGGCGGTCAGGTCCGGGTAGATAGCGAGGTCCTGCGGGACGTAGCCGATGGCGGCCTTGGCGTCGGTCGCCCCGATGTCCACCGGCCGACCGGCCACGAGGACCTCCCCGCCATCCCGCCGGAGCAGGCCGCAGATCATCGAGATGGAGGTGGTCTTGCCGGCGCCGTTGGGGCCGAGCAGGCCGTAGGTCTCGCCGGCGGCGATCTCGAAGCCGACGCCGTCGACGGCCGTCCGCTCGCCGTAGCGCTTGCGGAGGTCGCGACAGACCAGCACCGGCCCCGTGGACGTGGCCGTCCTGCTCGTGGCGCCGACGGGCGCGCTGGGCAGCGGCGTCGCGCGTCCGGATGTTGTCAGCGACATTTCCGTTCCCCACTGCAGGCTGACCAAGCCGGGCGGTGGAGCAGGCGAAGCCGATCGTCCGCCGGGGACCGCCGGGCACACGGATCGTGCGGCCGACCACGGCCCGGCAACACGGCCGGATGGCCCGTTTTGAAGCCGGTCCAGCTGACCTCTGCCCTCGCCGCCGCGCTACCCTTGCGGCGAAGGAGGCTCGCCCGTGCCCGCTCGTCCGCTGAAGGTCGGAGTCCAGCTCCCCGAGGTCGAGTGGGAGGCCCGCTGGCCGGATCTCCGCGCGATGGCGGTGCGCGCCGAGGAGCTCGGCTTCGATTCCGTCTGGTACGGCGACCACCTCCTCTACCGGCGGCCGGGCGACGACCGCGCCCGCGGCCCCTGGGAGGCGTGGACCGTGCTGGCCGGCCTGGCCGCGGCGACGAGCCGGATCACGCTCGGCCCGCTCGTGGCAGCGACCGCGTTCCACGCCCCGGCGATGCTCGCGAAGATGGCGGCCACGGTCGACGAGATCAGCGGAGGACGGCTGGTCCTGGGCCTGGGCGCCGGCTGGAACGAGACGGAGTTCGCGGCCTTCGGCTTCCCCTTCGACCGCCGGATCAGCCGCTTCGCCGAGGCCTTCACGATCATTCGCACCCTCCTGCGCGAGGGCGCGATCGACTTCGCCGGCGAGTTCTTCACGGCCCGCGACTGCGAGCTCGCGCCCCGCCCGCGGCCCGGCGGCCCGCCCCTGATGATCGGCTCGGCCGGGCCGCGGATGCTGGAGATCGCCGCCCCGCACGTGGACGCCTGGAACGCGTGGTTCGACGCCTTCGGCAACCGGCCGGCGGGGATCGGCCCGCTCCGGGACCGGGTCGACGCGGCGGTGCGGGCGGCCGGGCGGAATCCCGCCGAGATCGAGCGCACGGTCGCGGTGCTGGTGCGCCTGCCCGGTGGACGTGGCCGGGTGCAGGGCGACGCGGCGCACGACGCCGTCCCGGCGGTGACCGGCTCCCCCGCCGAGATCGCGGCGACCCTGCGGGCCTTTGCCACCGAGGGGATCGCCCACGTCCAGCTCGTCGTGGACCCGATCACGCTCGCTTCGCTCGACGCGCTCGCGGCGGTGCTGGAGGAGCTCGACCGGGGGTAGCGGGCGGCCGGCGGACCTCCGGCCGAGCGCGCGGCCCGCCACGCGCGCTTTCGATGGACAAGCGTTCGCGAAGATGCCTAGAGTGGCGCGGGGCATCGGGGGAGGGCCGGCCCCACGGGCACGTCCCGACGAGGCGCCGGGGCGTCAAGGAGAGGAGCACCGATGCGCGCACCCGTCAGCCGTCGTCTCGTCCGTCTGCTGGCCGCGCTGGGCCTGTCGGGGGTGCTGCTCCTGCCGGCTCTCGCCGCGCCGGCGCGCGGCGCGGACACCAAGCTGATTCTCCGGGTCGGGACGGTCCAGGACCTGGACTCGCTGAACCCGTACCAGACCCTGCTGGTCTCCGGGTACGAGGTGTTCCAGCTCACCTACAACCTGCTGGTCGACTTCGGCCCCAACCTCGAAGCCGTTCCCGGCTTCGCCGACACGTGGGAGCGGGCCGCCGACGGGAAGTCCTGGACCTTCCACATCCGCAGCGGCATGAAGTGGTCCGACGGGACCCCGGCCACCGCCCAGGACGCCTGCTACTCGTGGGGCCTTGCCGTCGCCGCGATCGCCGACGAGGCGTACATCGGGGCCGGCTACCTCGACCCCGGCCTGAAGGATGCCGGGGTCACGAAGGTCGAGTGCCCCGACGACGAGACGATGATCGCGTCCACCGAGGACGCCTCGGACCGGATCCTGCAGACGTACCTCCCGATCATCCCCAAGCACATCTGGGGCGACATGGACTACACGGCGATCGCCGAGGCCAAGTTCGAGGCGCCGCTCGTCGGCACCGGGCCCTACACGGTCGCCGAGTGGCGGACCAGCGAGTTCGCGCGCTTCGTCCGGAATCCGAACTACTGGGGCACGCAGGGCGCCGCCGAAGAGGTCGTGATCCAGTTCTTCAAGAGCGCCGACACGATGGTCCAGGCTCTCAAGGCCGGCGAGATCGACTACGCCCGCAACCCCAACGCCGATCAGCTCAAGGCCCTCCAGTCGGATCCCGGCATCACCACGGTCGTGGGCAGCGCCAACGGCTGGACCCAGCTCGCCTTCAACGGCTACGGCGCGTCTGACGGCAAGACGATCACGGGCGGCGGTCCGTCCACGAAGGCCCTCCTCGACCCGGCCTTCCGCGACGCCCTCGGCTACGCGGTTGACAAGGACGTGCTCGTCGATCGGGTCCTCGGGGGCTTCGGCGACGTCGGCACCACGGTCGTCCCGCCGGTCCTCGGGGCGTGGCACGTGGAGCCCACGACGCCGCGGAAGTTCGACATCGAGCTCGCCAAGCAGAAGCTTGATGCCGCCGGCTACAAGCTCGACGCGAATGGCGCCCGCCTGGACAAGGAGGGCAAGCCGATCAGCCTCCGCCTCTACATGCCCGACACGGATGACGCCTATCCGAAGGTCGCCCAGTTCGTCAAGGACTGGTACGGCCAGCTCGGCGTCAAGGTGACGACCAACGTCTATGACTCCTCCACGCTCGGCAACATCGTCCTCCCACCGGAGGCCTGCGAGGAGCCGGAGGGCTGCGAGTACAAGGCCGACTACGACATCGAGCTGTGGGGCTGGGCCGGGAACCCGGATCCGAACGCCCTCCTCCAGATCTTCCGGTGCGACGCGATCGGCTCGTCCTCGGACAGCCAGTACTGCAACCCGGCGTTCGACAAGCTCTACGACGAGCAGACGAACGCGAAGACCGCCGAGGAGCGCAAGACGATCCTGGCCCAGATGCAGAACCTCCTCTACGACGAGGCTGTCTACGACATCGTCTTCTACGACGCGAACCTGGCCGCCTATCGCACCGACAAGTTCGTCGGCTGGCAGAACCAGCCGATCTCCAACGGCACGCCGCTCTTCACCTACGGCACGCTCCAGTACACCCTGCTCACCGACGCGAAGGCGGCGCCTTCACCGACGCCCGTGGCGTCGGTCGAGCCGGGATCCTCGGCGGCGCCCGCGTCGACTCCGACTCCGACGCCCGGCGGCGGCGCGGGAGGCGACTCGACGATCCTGTACGTCGGGATCCTCGCCGCGGTCCTCGTCGTCGGCGGCGTCGTCCTCGCCATGGTCCTCCGGCGTCGGCAGGGTGCAGCCGGGGACGAGGAGTAGCCGGTCTTCATCACGACGTCATGACCACATCGGCGGAGGGCCGTCGCGCGGCCCTCCGCCCCCCGCCCGGGACGTTGCCGTTCGTCGTGCCCGCGTCTCCGGCGCCGGGCCCAGGGCCCGGCTCGTGAACGCCCGCTACCTGGCCCGCCAGTCGGCGCAGGCGATCTTCACGATCGTGATGATCGTCCTCCTCAACTTCCTTCTGTTCCGGATGATGCCGGGATCGCCGGATCGGGTGAACCCGCGCAACCCGAACGTGACCGCGGAGCAGCGGGAGGCGGCCAAGGCCCGCTGGGGCCTCGACAAGCCGCTGATCCCCGACCAGCTCGTGGCCTTCGTCGGCTCGACGCTGCAGGGCGATCTCGGCTACTCGATGAAGTTCCAGGGCCAGCCGGTGGTCAAGGTGATCGGCGACCGGTTC
The DNA here is from genome assembly GCA_964629105.1 of uncultured Anaerolineaceae bacterium. Classification (GTDB taxonomy): domain Bacteria; phylum Chloroflexota; class Limnocylindria; order Limnocylindrales; family CSP1-4; genus CTSoil-043. The sequence goes on along the minus strand of CAZVPS010000065.1, from coordinate 2,117 downwards.
TGGCCAACGATCCTCCTCATCGGCCTCGCGGAGCTGATCGCGATCATTGTCGGCCTCGCCCTGGGTGCGTACACGGGCTGGCGGCGGGGGGGATGGCCGACCGGATCGGCAACGGGCTGAGCCTGATCCTCTATTCCATGCCGTATTTCGTCATCGGCATGCCCCTCATCATCATCTTCGCCGCGGGGTTGGGCTGGTTCCCGACCTCCGGGATGCAGACGGCCGGGGCGACGTTCGACAACCCGATCGCCTTCCTGGCCGATCTTGGGGGACACCTCGTCCTTCCGCTCGCCACCATCAGCCTGGGTCTCATCGGCGGCTACGCGATCCTCATGCGCTCGTCCGTGACCGAGACGCGGGCGGAGGACTACATCGCCACGGCCCGGGCGAAGGGCCTCACCGACGGCAAGATCCTTCGTTCGCATGCAATCCCCAATGCTCTCCTGCCCGCGGTCACGCTGATCGCCATCAACCTCGGCTACGTGGTGGGCGGGGCGATCACCGCGGAGATCGTCTTCAACTGGCCCGGCCTCGGGACGCTGACGGTGGATGCCCTGCATTCGCGCGACTACCCGGTGCTGCAGGGGATCTTCCTGTTCCTGGGTGTCTCGGTCGTCCTCGCCAACTTCGCGGCCGACATCGTCTACGGGTACCTCGACCCGCGCGTGCGCCAATGAGCGTCACGCCGGTCACCCCCGCGGGGGTGGTCCGCACCGCACGCTGGCGCCTCCGCCTGCGCGACGCGCGCGCCTTCGGACGTCGCTATGCGGCCCGCACCGACGGCGTCGTCGGGGCGGCGATCCTCGTCCTCTTCGCGGCTCTGGCCCTGGCCCCCGCGCTCTTCGTCGGGCCCCTCCAGACGGTCACGATCGCGACCGGCGTGGCGCTCGAGCCGCCGTCGGCCGCCCACCTCCTGGGGACGGACGAGGTCGGGCGCGACATGCTGAACCTCACGGTCCATGGGGCGCGGGTCTCGATGGTGATCGGGCTCCTCGCGACGCTCATCACGATCTTCCTCGGGGCCGTCATCGGGATCGTGGCAGGCTTCGTGGGCGGCCGGTCCGAACAGGTCCTCATGCGGCTCACCGACTTCTTCCTCGTCCTCCCGACCTTCGTCCTGGCGATCGTCCTGGCCCCGATCATCCTCGACATCGTGGGGACGGACGCCGAGTTCTTCGGGATCCGGGCCACCCTGTTCGTGATCATCGTCGTCATTGGCGTGACGAGCTGGGCCTCGACCGCCCGGGTCATCCGCTCGCAGACGCTCTCGGTCAAGGAGCGGATGTTCGTCGACCGGGCCCGGGTCATCGGCGGGAGCCGGGCCCACATCATGCGGCGCCACATCCTGCCCAACGTCGTCAACCTGATCGTGGCGAACACCGTGCTGACCTTCGCCGCCGCGATCTTCACGGAGACCACGCTCTCCTTCATCGGCCTCGGCGATCCGTTCGCCCCGTCGTGGGGACAGCTCCTCAACGCGGCCCAGGGATCCGGCGCGCCCGGGCTGGGCGCATGGTGGTACATCGTCCCGCCGGCCTTCTGCGTCGTGGTGGTGATCCTCGCCTTCACCCTCGTGGGCAACGCCCTCGACGACGTGCTGAACCCGAAGGCCGGGATCCGCCGATGACCGTGCCGAAGGGACGCGCCGACGCCCGCGAGCGGCGCCAGGGGCTGCTCCCGAAGCTGGCCGATCCGAAGGCCCCGCTGCTCGTCGTGGAGGGGCTCACGACCCACTTCCGGCTGGGCCGCGCCACGGTCTACGCCGTGGACGACGTCAGCTTCACGCTGAACGATGGCGAGGCGCTGGGGATCGCCGGCGAGTCCGGCTGCGGCAAGACCACCACCGCCCTCTCGCTCCTCCGGCTCCTGCCGTCGAACGCCGAGGTGGTGGCCGGGAGCGTGAAGCTCTTCGGGATCGACCTGCTCACGAAGTCCGAGAATGCGCTGCGCCGCTACCGCTGGCGGGAGATCTCGATCATCTTCCAGGGGGCCATGAACGCCCTCAACCCGGTCCGGCGGGTCGGCGACCAGATCGCCGTGCCGATGATCGAACGGCAGGGCCTGGCGCAGGGAGCGGCCGCTACCACCGCCGGCCAGCCCCTGGGGGTCCGCGGGAC
>CAZVPS010000064.1:0-10538 GCA_964629105.1 uncultured Anaerolineaceae bacterium | reverse complement strand
GCGAGGGCGCGCCGCCTGGGCGGGCCTTCGCCTGGGAGGGCGCCGCCGACCATTGCCGGGCGGCCTGGCTCCGCGGCCGGTTCCTTGCCCGGGGCTCGCTGTCGGTGGCCCACGGGCGGCTCCACCTCGAGTTCGTCATCGCGCCGGAGGAGGCTGTCGAGCTCGGCGCCCGGCTCGCGTCGGTCGGCCTGCCGGCGGGCGTCCGGCTCCGCCGCGGGCGCGGCGTCGTGACGTGGAAGGGCGCCGACGACATCGGGACGTTCCTGCGCTGGGTCGGCGCCGGCTCCTCGCTCCTCGAGCTCGAGTCGCGCCAGGTGGGCCGCGCCGTCCGGGGCGACCTCAACCGGCTCCTCAACGCCGAGTCCGCCAACCTGGAGCGGATGGCGTTCGCGGCCGCCCGCCAGCTCGACGCCATCGCCAGGCTCGACGCGGACGGCCGCCTCGCCTCGATGCCCCAGCAGGTGCGCGACGTGGCTGCCTTCCGGCGCGCGATCCCGGAGGCCTCGCTGGGCCAGCTGGCCGCCGAGCTGGCGATCCCGCGGGGCCGGGTCCAGCGCGCCCTGGACCGGATCGAGTCGGCCGCCCTTCACGGCGACGACGCGTTCGCGGGCCCCGCCCCGCGAAGCGCCGGCGCGCCGCGGGCCGAACGGCAGGGCCACGACGGGCCGGGCGCATCCTCGTCGCGGGGCCCGAAGGTGCCATGATTGGCGCCATGCGACCCGTCATCATTGCCGCCAACTGGAAGATGAACACCACGCCCGCCGATGCCGGCGAGCTGGCCCGCACGATCGCCGGGCGTACCCGCGAGCCGGACGTCGTCCGGGTCATCTGCCCGCCGTCGGTCTGTCTCGCCGCCGTCCGTGACGCGGTCGCGGGGGATGGGATTGGCGTCGGCGCCCAGAACCTCCACCACGAGCTCGCCGGGGCCTACACGGGCGAGGTGAGCGCGCCCATGCTGGCGGGGCTCGTCACGTGGGTCATCCTCGGCCACTCGGAGCGCCGGCGCGAAGCCGGCGAGAGCGACGCCCTCATTGGCCGAAAGCTGGGGCGGGCGGTGGAGGCCGGTTTCCGGCCCATCCTTTGCGTGGGTGAGCTGCTGGACGACCGCGAGGCCGGCCGCGCCGCTGACGTGGTCCGCACCCAGCTGGCGGGCGCGCTGGCCGGCCACGACCGGGCCGCCCTCCGCGCCGCCGGCCTCGTCATCGCCTACGAGCCGGTCTGGGCCATCGGCACGGGGCGCACCGCGTCCGGCGCCGATGCCGCGGCGATGGCGGACACGATCCGGGCGGCCCTCCGGGACGCGGGGTGGGGGAGCGCCGCGGACGAGGTGCCGGTCCTCTACGGCGGCAGCTGCACGAGCACGAACATCGCCGAGTTCCTGGCCGAGCCGGCCATCGACGGGGCGCTCGTCGGCGGCGCCTCGCTCACGCCCGACGAGATGGCCGGGATGGTCGGTCGGGCCGCCATCACGGCTGCCGCCCGCCGCGCGGCGGGCGCCTGACCCGGCGCGATCCCACGCAGGAGCTCCCGATGCCCACCCTCGTCCTCCTTCGCCACGGCGAGAGCGCCTGGAACAGGGAGAACCGCTTCACCGGCTGGACGGACGTCGACCTCTCCAAGGCGGGCATCGCCGAGGCTCACGAGGCCGGGCGCCTCCTCCGCGCCGAGGGCTTCTCTTTCGACATCGCCTACACGTCGGTCCTGCGCCGGGCCATCCGGACCCTCTGGATCGCCCTCGACGAGCTGGACCAGATGTGGCTCCCGGTCGTGGGCTCGTGGCGCCTGAACGAGCGCCACTACGGCGCCCTCCAGGGGCTCAACAAGGCCGAGATGGCCGCGAAGTTCGGCGCCGAGCAGGTCAGGATCTGGCGCCGCAGCTACGACGTCCCGCCGCCCGCGCTGGCCGAGGACGACGAGCGCTTCCCGGGACGCGACCCGCGCTACGCCGGCCTGGCCGACGCCGAGATCCCGCGGAGCGAATCCCTCAAGGCAACCGTGGACCGCTTCCTGCCCTTCTGGGAGGCTGCGATCGCGCCCTCGCTCCGGGAGGGCCGGCGCGTCCTCGTGGCGGCCCACGGCAACAGCCTGCGGGCCCTCGTGAAGTACCTCGACGACATCTCGGACGACGACATCGTCGGCCTCAACATCCCGACCGGCGCCCCGCTCGCCTACGACCTCGACGACGACCTGCGCCCGCGCGGCCGCCGCTACCTGGGCGACCCGGACCGCGTGGCGGCCGCGGCGGCGGCGGTGGCGGCCCAGGGGAGCGCGTCGCCGGCCTGACAGTGCCCGGTTCCGGGGTAGATCGGGCGCCATGTGCTACGATCCCGCGCGGCCCATCTGCTGGAGGATCCCCCGAGAGTGAACCCGTTCCTGGCCGTTGGCCAGATCATCGTCAGCATCGCCCTGATCGCCGCGATCCTGCTGCAGGCGCGCGGGACCGGCCTCTCCGGCGCCTTCGGCGGCGATTCCGCCGTCTACCGCAGCCGGCGCGGCATCGAGCGGCGGCTGTGGCAGTTCACGATCCTCCTGGCCCTTCTCTTCGCGGTCTTCTCGCTGGTGAGCTTCGTCTTCGCGCCCTCGGGACTCTGAACGGGTCGATCACGGCCCGGGACCGCGAAGCGTGAACCGGCGCGACGGCGGCCTCGTCCTCGTCCTCCTCGCCGTTCTGGCCGTCCTCGCGGGAGCGATCGCGCTGCCGGCATTCCGGCCCGCCGCGACGCCCCCGCCCGTCCCCACCGCCCCACCGTCGCTCGGCCACGTGCAGGGCGTCCTTGGCCGCCCCTCGTCCATCACTCCGCTGACGGCCCGGACGCAGGCGGACCGCGACCTCGTGGCGCTCCTGTTCCGCGGCCTCGTCCGGCTCGGCCCCGGGAGCTCCGTCCTTCCGGATCTCGCCGAGCGCTGGACGGTGACCGAGAAGGGCGCCCGCTGGACGTTTCACCTCCGCCCCGACGCGACGTGGCATGACGGCGTCCCGGTCACCAGCCGCGACGTGGTCTACACGGTGGGCGTGCTCCACGATCCGGCCTACACGGGAGCGCTGGCCTCCACGTGGGCCCAGGTGCAGGCCACGGCGCTCGACGAGCGGACCGTCCAGTTCGACCTCGGCGATCCCGTGGGCGGGTTCCTCCAGGCGGCGGCGCTGCCGCTCCTGCCCGCCCACGTCCTGGCCGGCGTTCCCGTCGCGTCCCTGGCCGACGACCCGTTCGCCCGCGAGCCGCTCGGCAACGGGGCGTTCGCCCTCGTCGAGGTGAGCCCCGACCGGGCCGTCCTCGAGCCCGTCCTCTCGCAGGTGGCGACCGGGACGGCGCCGCTCGAGGACCCGGGCGCTGGCGAGATCTCGACCCGGACTCCTCGTCTGCCGCGGCTGGAGCTCCGCTTCTACGACACCGCCGAGGACCTGGCCGCAGCGTTCGTCGCCGGCGAGGTGCAGAGCGCGGGCGACCTGCCGCCGTCCGCCGCCGTAGCCCTCGCCACCACGACGCCCGGTGCCCGGGCCATCCGCTATCCGGCGACGACGCTCACCGCCCTTGCCTTCAACCTGCGGGCGACGCAGGGACCGTTCGCGGACGCGCGGACCCGTCGCGCTCTGCTGGCGGCGATCGACCGCCCCGACCTCGTGAACGACCTGCTGGGCGGCGCCGGCGCCCGGGCCGAGACCCCGATCCCGCCGTCGTCGTCGGCCTACGACGCGAAGGCGGCCCCGGAGATCGCCTTCGACCGCTCGGCGGCGTCGAATGGCCTCCGCGAGGCCGGCTGGCGCCGGGTGGACCAGGCCTGGATCCCACCCGGAGCGTCCAAGCCGCTGGCGGTGACGATCCTCGCCCCGGAAGCCGCCGCGAACGCGATCGCGCACGCCGCGGCGACCCGCGTGGCGGCTGCGTGGAGCGCGCTGGGGCTGGCGACGACCGTCGAGGCGCTGCCACCCGGAGCGCTCGTGGAGCGGCTCCGGACCGCCGACTTTGCGGCCGCCGTCATCGACGTCAACATGGGCCTCGATCCCGACCTGTATCCGATCCTGGCGTCCAGCCAGGCCCGGACGGGGGGCGCGAACATCTCCGGGATCCAGGACGCCGCGCTGGACAAAGCGCTCGTCGCCGCCCGGGCCCCGGGCTCCGCGACGGCCCGGGCGAAAGCCTACGGCGCGCTCCAGAAGCTGCTTGGCGCCCTCCAGCCGATGCCCGCACTCTTCTTCCGCGACAGCGTCTTCGTGGTCGGCCGCGACCTCGCGGGACCCGTCGCGCGGCCCATCGCCGACCCGGGCGGTCGCTTCTGGGACGTGGTACGCTGGACGACCGTCGGGCGGTGACCCTTTCCGCCGGGTTTCGTTGATCCCTGCCGAGGTGGCGAAACTGGTAGACGCGCTAGCTTCAGGAGCTAGTGCCCGCAAGGGCATATGGGTTCGACTCCCTTCCTCGGTACCACCGCGTCGGAAGCGGGAAGGCGCAGCACCTGCCCAGGTGGCGGAATTGGTATACGCGTACGTTTGAGGGGCGTATGAGGCAACTCATCCGGGTTCAAGTCCCGGCCTGGGCACCACTCCTTCGCACCGGGACGGGGCGGCTCTGTACGGAGCCGCCTTTCGTGTCTCCGGGCCCCGGGCCCGGCTCCATGGGCGGTTAGCTCAGTCGGTCAGAGCGCCTCGCCTACACCGAGGAGGTCGGAGGTTCGAACCCTCCACCGCCCACCACTGTCGCGTACACTCATCCGCGGGCGGCGTCCGCCGCCGGTCTGGCACCGGGAGGGATCATGGAGTTCGGCATCGTCGTCCTCGTCATCGTCTTCGGCCTCGTCGTGGTCGGCGTGCTCCTCTACAACGGGCTCGTCACCAATCGGAACCGGGTCGATGAGGCGGTCGGGCAGATCGAGGTCCAGCTGAAGCGGCGCCACGACCTCATCCCGAACCTCGTGGCCGCGGTCAAGGACTACATGGGCTTCGAGCAGGACGTCCTGACCCGGGTGACCGAGGCCCGCGCCAACGCCGTTGCGGCGGGCGCGCAGGGGACCGTCACGCAGCAGCAGGTGCAGGCGGAGAACGTCCTGAGCGGCGCCCTGCGCTCGCTCTTCGCCGTGGTGGAGAACTACCCGCAACTCAAGGCGAACGAGAACGTCCTGGCCCTGCAGGAGCAGCTCACCACGACGGAGAACCAGATCAGCTTCTCGCGCCAGCACTACAACGCGACAGTCAACGAGTACAACACCACGATCCAGACGATCCCCTCGGTCCTCATCGCCGGCCCGCTCGGCTTCACGAAGCGCGCCTTCTTCGACGCCGAGCCCGAGGCCGACGCGGTCCCGGTCGTCTCGCTGCGCTGACGTCCGCGCGGCCGGGCTCTCCCGGCCGCTGAGGTCGCGATGGCCGCTTCGTTCTACAGCCAGGCCGCGGCGAACCGGCGGAACTCGTTCCTGCTGGTGTTCGTGATCGTTGCCCTGCTCGCCGCCCTCGGCTTCGCCATCGGCTACGGGACGACGGGGGTCCCCGAGGGCGGCCTGGGCTGGCTGGGGATCTTCGGGGTCGTCGCGATCATCTCCTCGCTCGTCGGGTACTTCTCGGGCGACCGCGTCGTGCTGGCGGCGTCGAAGGCTCGCCCCGCGACGGAGGCCGAGGCGCCGCAGCTGATGAACGTCGTCCGCGAGCTGACCCTCTCGGCGGGGATCCCCATGCCCAGCGTCTATCTCATCGACGACACCGCCCTCAACGCCTTCGCCACCGGGCGTGACCCGCAGCACGCGTCGATCGCGGTGACCACCGGCCTCGTCGCGCGCCTCGACCGCGAGGAGCTCCAGGGCGTGATCGGCCACGAGCTCTCGCACGTCCGCAACCTCGACATCCGCTACGCGATGCTCGTCGGCGTCCTCGTGGGAACGATCGCCCTCGTGGCAGACGTCTTCCTGCGGATGACCTTCTGGGGCGGCTTCGGGCGGCGCTCGTCCTCGAGCGACCGGGGCGGCGGGGGAGGGCTGCAGGCCCTCGTGTTCGTGCTCGCGATCGTCCTCGCGATCCTGGCCCCGATCTTCGGCCGGCTCGTCCAGCTGGCGGTGAGCCGCCAGCGCGAATACCTCGCCGACGCCAGCTCCGTGGAGCTGACCCGCAACCCGCAGGGCCTTCAGCGGGCGCTCGCGGTCCTCGCCGACGACCGGGAGGTCCTCGAGGTTGCGAACCGGGCTACCCAGCATCTGTACTTCCGGAACCCGATCCGCAAGTTCGAGGACCGCTCGAAGGGCCTCTTCTCGACGCACCCACCGATCCTCGACCGGATCAACCGGCTCCGGACGCTGGGGGGCGAGGCCCCGATCGACGACGCCGACCTGCCGGAGGTCCACGGCACCAGCTGAGGGGACGGCGCGCGGGGGCGTCACGGGCGGCGCCGTTGCGTCGCGGCGGCGGCGGTCGGCGGGCGAGGCGGGCGAGGCGGGCGCAGTCGGCACATGTGGGTTCCACGACCATTGGGCCGGCGTCGACCATCCGGCCCGGCGGCCAGCGACGGCCGGGCGACCAGCGTCGGCCCAGCGGCGCGGCGAAGATCGGCACATGTGGGTTCCACGACCATTGGGCCGGCGTCGACCATCCGGCTGGCCAGCCTGCGAGCGTGAACGGCCCCCACGGCTTCGTGGAATTGAGGATCCACTGGGCCGCTGCCCATGGACGGCGCCCGGTCGCCGGCCTTGCGCCCCGCACGGCGACATCTGCCGAAATCGCGGCGGAGGCGCGACCCGTCGATTCCGGGTCGCCCCGTGTTGGTGACACGCTCGCCCGCGGCCGGCCCCGACGCGCCCGCCGCCGCGATGCTGCGGGGTTCCGCCGCCTCCGCGCACCCGCCTCCGCGCACCCGGCGAGGCATCGCGGACGTGCCCTTCCTTGCGGCTCGAGGGCCCTTCGTGGTACGGTTTCGGCCGCCGACGGGCGGCGACGCCTGACGGGGCCTACGGGCCGAGATAGCTCAGTTGGTAGAGCACGCGACTGAAAATCGCGGTGTCGCCAGTTCGAATCTGGCTCTCGGCACCACCAGCCCCGGGTGGCGCTCCGAGCGGAAGTGGCTCAGTTGGTAGAGCATCACCTTGCCAAGGTGAGGGTCGCGGGTTCGAGTCCCGTCTTCCGCTCCATTTTCCTGTCCGGGACCTGCGCTGGACCCGCGCCGCTGGCCCTTCGTCTAGTGGTAGGACAGCGGACTTTGGATCCGTGAACCGAGGTTCGAATCCTCGAGGGCCAGCCAACATTACGGGGCGACGTAGCCAAGTGGTCTAAGGCGGAGGTCTGCAAAACCTCTATTCATCGGTTCGAATCCGATCGTCGCCTCCACATTCGTCCAGCCGACGCCCGCCGACGAGGCGGGCGTTACGATTCGGACGCGACACCGCGCCGAGGTGGCGAAACCGGCAGACGCGGCCGACTTAAAATCGGCTGCCCGCAAGGGCGTGGGGGTTCGAATCCCCCCCTCGGCACCATTGCCCGACGGAACAGGATCGCCCCGGCTCCGGGCCGGGCGCGCGCCCGGGCACCACCCGGACGGAGCCCGACAAGGCGCCGACGCATGCCCGTTCGGGAAGCGCGCGGCGTGCGACACTGTGGGCAACCGCACGAGCCGCGTCGGTGGAGGCGTTCCGTGCCGGAGGAGCAGGGGAGGCCGCGCATGCCGGACCTCGTCGTCAACGGGGCCCAGATGACCTGCACGTTCGGGGTCGCGCCCTCGACCCTGACGGTGTTGCCGGCAGGCCCGATCATCCAGGCGGGAGGTCAGCTCCTGGCGCGCGTGGTCGACTTCGCGCCGATGATGAACGTCGCGCCGTTCGGCATGTGCACCACGCCGTCGAACCCGCAGGTTGCGGCGGCCACGTCGGCTGCGGCGGGCGTCCTCACGCCGCAGCCGTGCATCCCGGTGATCACCGCGCCGTGGACGCCCGGCTCCACGAAGGTGAGCGTGGGCGGCGTCCCTGCGCTGACCAGCGCCTCAACGTGCATGTGCGCATGGGGCGGCTCCATCTCGATCGTCGTGGCCGGCCAGGCGAAGGTGACCGGCTGACGGGTCAGCCGTGGCGCCGGAGCCCCCCGAAGAGACCGCCGCCCCGCTTCGCGTCGCGCCCACTGTCCGCCGCCTCGTCGATCCCGGACACCAGCGCCGCCAGGCGGGCGAGCGCGCGGGCGGGCGCGGAGGCGGGCGAGCCCCGAACCACGGGCACGCCCACGTTGACCGCCTTGAGGTAGAGGGCCGCGTCGTAGGGCAGCTCGGCATCGACCTTCGCGGCGATCGCGTTCTCGATCTGCTTCATGGAGAGCATGTCGCGGGCGAAGAGGTGGTTGAGGACGAAGGTCGACTTCGCGGGGAGGGCGCCCTCCTCGGTCAAGTACTCCAGGAAGCCATGGAGCGCCTTGAGCGCCCCGATCTCGGGAGTGATCGGCACGATGAGCGCCTCGGCCCGGTCGAGGATCGCGAGCGACCGTTCGTCGAGCGTGGAGCCGGCGTCGACGACGACGGCGCCGTAGGCGAGCGGCGCCGTCTTGAGGATCTGCTCCACCTGCGCGGCCGTGATCAGCCGCCCCTTCTCGGGCGTGGCCGGGGCCGTGATGACGTGCAGCCCGGGCTCGACCTTCTCGACGTAGGTCCGGAGCAGCTCCGGCTCGCGCATCCCGACGTCGTCCGCCGCGAGGTCGGCGACGGTGAGGCGGGGCTTCACGTTCAGGTGGGTGGCCACCTGGCCGAAGTCGACGTCGAAGTCGATGATGACGACCTGGTTGGGCGCCAGCTCCGCGAGGGCCATCGCGACGTTGACCGCGATCGTGGTGGTCCCCGCGCCCCCCTTGGGGCTGAAGCACGCGATCAGGCGCCGGCGACCCGCCACGGGGCCGTCGCCGCCGGTCTGGGGCGCCAGGTCGCGGGAGCGGCTGAACCGGATGAGGAGCCCCTCCACCCGGGCCTCGAGCTCGCGGGGGTCGAACGGGCGCGCGATGACGTCGTCGGCGCCGGCCTCCAGGAAGCGGACGCGCTCCTCCACGTCGTCCTTCTGGGAGACGCAGAGCACCGGGATCGCGACGAGGGCGGGGGTGCGCCGGATCTCCGCGCAGACTTCCTCGGCGCTCCGCGGCGGATCGACGGTATCGATCGTGACGAGGGTGAACTCCCCGGCGCGCCGGATCGCCTCGTCGGAGTCCGTGATGACGGTGATTTCGTGGCCCGCGGCGCGGAGCGCGGCCGCCATCGGCTCGGCGGCCTCGGCGGCCCACGAGAGGAGGAGGATCGACGTCCTGGTCACGGCGCTGCGCGTTCCTCGGCTTCGTGCTCTGAACGGGGCGAAGGATACACGCGGGGCGGCCCCCCCGGCGCGGGCGCTCGCGGCGGAGCCTCCCCGCGGGCCCGTCGAGGCGCCCGTGGTATGCTCCCGCAGTCCTTTCTGCTCCGCCGGGGGACGGGCCGGGTTCCGGTCGCGCCGAGCGGGGCATACCCCACAGGAAGGAGCGGACACGGCCATGCGCCGCTATGAGCTCATGCTCGTCCTTCGGCCGGACGCGCCGGAGGACCGAATCTCTGCGGTCCTGGAGAAGACGACCCGCCACGTCACCGAGACGGGCGGGCAGATCGTCAAGACGGCCCCGTGGGGCCGTCGCCGCCTCGCGTACCAGGTCGACCGGTACCGCGAAGGCTCGTACCACATCCTCCACTTCGACGCCCCCCCCGAGGCGATCCTGGACCTGGAGCGCACCCTCCTGATCACCGAGGAGGTGCTTCGCCACCTCGTCGTCCGCGTGGATCGCCCGGTCCGCGCCGCGCGTGGCAAGGGCGACGACGTCGATCTCGTCCCCGCGCCCGATGAAGGGGACGAGGACGAGCTGCAGGGCGAGCGGATCGACGAATCCGAGACCGAAGCCGCCCCGGCGGCGACCGACTGAGGGGACGATCCGATGGCCTTCGCCAAGCTGATGATCATCGGGAACCTCGGGCGCGACCCCGAGATGCGCTACACGCCCTCGGGGCGCCCGGTGACCGAGTTCAGCGTCGCCGTCTCCCACCGGGGAAAGGACGCCCAATCCGGCGAGTGGGTGGACCAGGGGACCGACTGGTACCGGGTCACCATCTGGGGCGAGCGCGGCGAGCGGGCCGCGGAGCAGTTCCGGAAGGGGAACAAGGTCTTCGTGGAGGGCCGCTTCCGGACCCGTGAGTTCGAGGGCCGCGACGGCCAGAAGCGAACCGCCCTCGAGATCACCGCCGACAACGTCATCAGCCTCGAGCGGGCCGGCCGCGAGGAGGGCGAGGGCGGGTATGCCCCGCCGTTCCCCGCCGACGCGCGCCCCGCGTCGTCGCCGGTTCGACGCGACGCTCCCGCCGAGGAAGCTCCGTCCGACCTCGACGATCTCCCCTTCTGACGAATCCTCCAAGGAGCCCTTCCACCCATGCCTCCCGCCCGATCCAAGAAGCGCGACGACTACTACCGTGATCGCCGGCGCCGCAAGGTCTGTGCCTTCTGCGCCGACAAGACGCCCCAGATCGACTACAAGGAGGTCAGCCGCCTCCGCCGCTACCTCTCCGAGCGGGCCAAGATCG
>CAZVPS010000063.1:0-10581 GCA_964629105.1 uncultured Anaerolineaceae bacterium | reverse complement strand
GGGGCGTTCCACCCGCCACAACGGGGGGGGGTTGGCCTCCCCCACCGAGAGGCCCTCCACCTGGTGCCCGGCGGCCGGACCAGCCTGTCCGACCTGGAGGTGGTGGCGACGCCCGAGACGGGCACGCTCTGGACGATCCGCTACCACCTGGTCGACGATGCCACGGGGCTCGACGAGCCGGGCGCCTTCGTGACAGTCGCGACCACGCGGCCCGAGACGATCCTCGGCGATACCGGGGTCGCCGTCCACCCCGACGATCCCCGCTACGTGGACCTCGTCGGCCGCCAGGCACGGATCCCCTTCGTCGATCGGCTCGTGCCGATCATCGCCGATCCGGTCGTCGATCCGGCCTTTGGCACGGGCGCCGTGAAGATCACCCCGGCCCACGACAACGACGACTACGCCACGGGACAGCGTCACGACCTGCCGTTCGTCGATGTGATGCGCGATGACGGCCACATCTCGGCCGCCGGCGGGCACTACGCGGGGCTCGAGCGCTACGCGGCGCGCCAGCGTATCCTGGCCGATCTCGAGGCGGCCGGCGACCTCGTCGGCAGCAAGCCGCACGAGTTGATCATGGGGCGCTGTCAGCGCAGTCACGACGTCGTGGAGCCGCGCCTCAAGACCCAGTGGTTCGTGCGCACGCAGCCCCTCGCGGCAGCCGCCCTCGAGGTCACCCGGATGAAACGGACGGTCATCCTGCCCGAACGTTTCGAGAAGGTCTGGGAGCACTGGCTCACCGAGATCCGCGACTGGAACGTGAGCCGCCAGCTCTGGTGGGGCCACCGGATCCCGGTCTGGTACTGCCCGGACGGCCACGTGACGGTGAGCCCGGCGAAGGACGGCCCCGACGCCTGCGAGGCGTGCGGCCGTCCGGCGCGGGAGCTGACCCAGGACCCGGACATCTTCGACACCTGGTTCAGCTCGGGGCTGTGGCCCTTCTCCACCCTCGGCTGGCCGGAGGAGACTCCCGATCTCGCCCGCTACTACCCGGGCACGGTGATGGAGACGGCCTACGACATCATCTTCTTCTGGGTGGCCCGGATGATGATGCTGGGCATCCACCTGGTGGGCGAGGCGCCCTTCGAGGTCGTCTACCTGTCCGGCCTGGTGCGCGATCCGTACGGCCAGAAGATGTCGAAGACGAAGGGGAACGTGCTCGACCCGCTGGAGGCGATCGACGAGTCGGGCGCCGACGCCCTCCGCTTCGCCCTCATCCACGGCGCCGCGCCGGGCAACGACCAGAAGTTCAGCGCCGACAAGCTGGAGAACGCCCGCAACTTCGCCAACAAGCTCTGGAACGCCGCCCGGTTCGTCCTGGGCGCCCGCCCGGCCACGATCCCGGCCGACGCGCCGCGCCTCTCGCCCGACCCGGCGCACCTCGGCCCGGCGGAGCGCTGGCTCCGGAGCAGGGTTGCGTCCACCGTCGCAGCCGCCGACCGCGCCCTGGCCGACTACGCCTTCGGCCAGCTGACGGCGACCCTCTACGACGCGATCTGGGGTGAGTATTGCGACTGGGCGCTGGAGCTGGCCAAGGTCCGCCTGGCGGAAGAGGCCTCGCCGGCCGCAGATCGCGAGGCGACCTGGTGGACCCTGGTCGAGGCGCTCGACACGTACCTGCGGCTCCTCCACCCGGTCATGCCGTTCCTGACCGAGGCGATCTGGGGCCAGCTGCCCAAGGCGACGGGCGACCCGGCGCTGCTCGTGGTCGCCGACTGGCCCGCCGCGGGACCCGTGGATGAGGCGGCCGACGCTGAGACCGGCGGGCTCCTTGATCTCGTGCGGGCGATCCGCAACGCGCGGGCCGAGGCCCGGGTGGAGCCGGGCGCCTGGCTCGCGGTGGACGTGGCCGTGCCGGCGGCCGTGGCGCCCACCTTCGACGCCCTGCGCCCCGCGCTGGAGCGCCTGGCCCGGGCGCGCCCGCTCGTCCGCGTCGCCGATGGCGAGGTCCTCCACGCGGACCCGCGCGGCGGGCTCGCCGTCGTCGCCGGCGGCCTGGAGGCCGTCGTCCGCCCGCTGGCCGTGGAGGCCTCGACGGCCGCCCGGGATCGCCTCCGCCTCGAGAGGGAGCTGGCCGACACCGAGGCCCAGCTCGCCTCGATGGGCGCTCGTCTCGCCGACGAACGCTTCACCTCGAAGGCGCCGCCGGCGGTCGTCGACGGAGCCAGGGCGCGCGAGGCCGAGCTGGCAGACCGCGCCGCGCGCCTGCGGGCACGCATCGCCGGCCGCGCAGGGGTTTCGGAGGCCCGCGACCGCGAGGCGGGCCGCTCGTGAGCGCAGTCGGCGCCGACGGGCACAGGACGGATGGTGTCCCGCCGCTGGTAGGATTACCGCCAGCGATCCGATGGAGGTTCCGTGCCGCTCGAGTTCCTGAAGCGAAAGGCCCGCGCCGAGGTGCAGCAGGCCCCGGTGCAGATCGTGCCCGAGGATGCCTCTGCCCAGGAGTACGTCCTCAAGCTCTACTACGCCGGGAAGAGCAGCGAGGGCGTGCGCCTGAAGGCGGGGCCGCGCGCCCTGGCTGAGCTGCCGTCCATGCTTTCCGGGCTCGCACGAAGCGAGATCGAGGTCGTCGAGCCCCTGCCCATCGAGTTCAGCGAGGCGTCCCCGTCGATCGTCCGGTCGTCCGAGGCGATGCAGTGGGTGAACGCCCACCACGGGCACGGGCCGATCACGCGCCACGCGATCTACGTGCTCGAATCGATCGACGCCATCGACCTCGCCTTCGACACGCTGGCAGTCGCGCTGCTCGACGGGGAGCTGGACACCTCCGGCTACCCCGAGTACAGCGCCATCGTCGGCGGGGTGGCGTCCCACTGGGACGAGGGCACGGGCGACATGCTGGTACGCGCCGTGGTCGGCTGGGGTGGGCGCGGGGTCCGCGGCGACACCGACCGGATCGCCGCGCGCGGCCTCTCCGGCCTCTTCCAGAACATCCTTGCCAACCAGTACGCGGTGGGCGTCGCGGCTGCGGACCGGCCGGTCCCTGCCGCCGGTCGCGGCGGTCTTGTCTGTGCCCATTGCAGCTTCGCCTCGGCGCACGAACGGGCCTTCTACTGCCCGAAGTGCGGTATGCGGCTCCTGCGCGGCTGAGGGGGCGACCAGCGACCGCCATGCCCGTCTACGACTACATCTGCAGCTCCTGCCGCCACCGGTTCGAGGTCTTCCGCGGCCTCAACGAAGCGGGCCCCCACCTGTGCCCGCTCTGCGAGGGCCCGGTCACGCGCGCGTTCGCCCGGCCGTCGATCCACTTCAAGGGGACCGGTTGGGCCAAGACAGACCGGCGGTCCCCCGGAGCCCCGACGAAGAAGGCCACTGCAGGCGATTCGAAGGGCGGCGATTCGACGTCCACGTCGTCCGGCTCCGGCGAGTCGAAGGGCGGCGATTCGACGTCCACGTCGTCCGGCTCCGGCGAGTCGAAGGGCGGCGAGCCGGCGTCCGGGGGTTCCGCGTCCACGTCGTCCGGCTCCGGCGACTGAGCCGGCCCCGATGAGTCGCGTCGCCTCCGACTGGATCAGCCTCGCCGAGGCGGTCGAGATCCTTGGCGCCGCAAACATCCACCTGCGCCCGGAGACACTCGGCCGCTGGGCGCGCGAGGGGCGGCTCCAGACACTGAAGCTGGGCGGTCGGCGCTACGTGCGCCGGGTCGAGGTCCGCGCACTCCTGCGGCCCCGTCGGCGGGTAGCGGCCGAGGCGCTCCAGCCGGGTTTCTTCGAGGAGCTCTGACCGTGACGGCGCCCGGGCCTGCGGACGAGTCTCCCCGCCGTCCGGCCCTGGCGGAGCGACCCGGGATCATCCAGCACGCGGCCGCACGGATCGCTGCCGCGGTTGAACCGGTTGTCGCGCGCGTGCTGGGCGTGCCGCGGATCGCCATGGCCCACGCCGTCGTCCGCCGCTTCTCGGCGGCGGGTGGTCCGGTCCTCGCGCGCGGCCTGGCGTTCGTGGCCCTCTTCGCGCTCGTGCCCGCGGTCCTCGTCATCCTCTCGATCGTTGGCCTCTTCGTCGCCGACCTGACAGTCCGGGCCGAGATCGCGACGTTCCTGGCCACCCGGATCCCGCCGCTCGCGCCGATCCTGGACCAGGCCCTGGCCAGCTTCTCGGGGCTCGCTCCGGCGAGCGGGGTCGTGGGCATCCTCCTGCTCGTCTGGACCGCGAGCTCCCTGGTCCGCGCGCTCGACGGCGCCTTCCGCGTCGTCTTCGAGGACGATGGCGAGGGGCGCACGCCAATCCGCGACGTGGTGGCGCTCGTGGCGGTGGCCTCCGGCACGTTCGCGGTCGCGATCGTCCTGGTCCTCGTGACACTCCCCGGTCCCGTGGGCGACGCCATCGGCGTGCCGGGGCCTGGCGCCCGCGTGGTGGGTTCGCTCGCGGGCGTGACCGGCCTCGTCGCCCTCTCGTACCGCTTCGTGCCCCGGCCGCGGCCGGCCTGGAGCGCGCTCTGGCTGCCTGCCCTGGCAACCAGCCTGGTCATCTTCGGGCTGACCGCGCTCTTCGGGATCCTCGGGCCGCTCCTGTTCGGCTCGGCGCAGCTCTATGGGGCCTTCGGGGCGCTCTTCCTGGGACTCATCTGGCTGGGCAACGTCACGCAGGTCCTGCTTCTGGGCGCGGCGTGGGTTGCCGAGCGCGACCGGCGGGCCCGCGTGACGGGGCGGGAGCGGAGCCGAGAGGCGCCGAAGCCCTGAGGCCGGTGCTGGCGCGCCGGCGGATCAGGCCTGGCGGGTGCCGCAGCGACGACAGAATCGGGCGTTGGCGGAGAGCGACAGGCCGCAGCTGACGCAGGTCTGCACGGCCGGCCCGGGTCCCCTGCCGGCAACCGCTCCCGGCGCCGCGAGGACCTCCTGGGTCGACGCCGCCCAGACGCTCACCGGCTCGGGGCGCGCGGTGGCCAGACGGGAAGCCCACGGGGCCGCGGCATGCCCCGGGGCCTGGCTCGCCGGCGAGCTCGCCTGCGGGTCGGGGGAGGGCCAGGCCGGGGCGTCGGGCCAGTCGGGTCGCGGAGCGGGCGTGGCCTCGGGGGCGACGACGCGCCAGGTCGGCTGCTCAACGGTGTCGGCAGCCTGGACAGGCGCGGGTTCGGGCTCGGGTTGGGGCGCTTGCTCCGCGGCAGCCTGGACAAGCGCGGGCTCGGGCTCGGGTTGGGGCTCGGCTGTCGTCTCGAGCTCCGATGCCGGTTCCGCGGCGGGCTCCGGGAGCGCGACCGGGGCGAAGCCCGGTTCGGCCGTTGCCGCCGCGCGTTCGTCGGATGCGTCCGCGGACGGAGCGGCTTCGGGCCGGCGGCCGAGCCGGAAGCGTGCCAGGAGACCCCGCGTCTGCCCCCGGGCGGTCGCGGCGGCATGATCGACGCTCGTCGCGACGAGCGGTTCGCCACCGGCCTCCGGCTCCGCGTCGGCGACCATCGCGGTCGCGAGGGCCGGTTCGGGCGCCTGGTCCGCGGCCGCCGGCTCCGCCGGCGGCTCCAACGCCGGATGCCCGGCCATCAGAGCGGACTCGATCTCGACGAGCTCGGCCGGGGTCAGCTCTCCCGCCCCGGCATCGGAGGGTGAAGCAACGAAGGTGTCGAGCCGCGCCAGGACATCGGGGTCCGGGATGGGCGTGGCGACGTCCTGTCTCGGCGCCGCCGGGGCGTGCGTGGTGACCCGCGCGAGATCCGCGGTTGGCCACGCGGCGGGAGCGACGACCTCGGAGTCCGGGAGGAGGCCGTCGGCCACTGTGGGGCCGACGAGCGGGAGGTCGGGGAAGGGTGCGGGGAGCACCTCGTGGGTGAGGTCGGGAGCGCAGGTCAGGCACTCGACCGCCTTCTCGTTCCAGCAGTTCGCGCAGGTGTACTGCCGGCAGGACATGCAGAACTTGAACGTCCTGTGAAACGCGTCGAGCTGGCGCGAGACGCCCGCCCGCTCCTCGTCGTTCCGCGCGGCGGCCAGGGCCTCGTTCATCGGCATGCCGTCGTTCGCGACGTAGTTCTTCAGGCCGCGCGTGAGGACGCGGACACGGCCGATCCCGCCGCGGCGTGCCTTCGCGGTCTGCTCGAAGGAATACCGCGTGCCGCAGCGTTCGCAGAACGACTCGGTGATCGTGTCCGTCATCAGGCCCCCGGAGAAGCGACCCGGGCTTGAGTCGTGGACCCATGCGCGGAGCCAAAAGTATACCGTAGGGGTCCCAGCGCCCCGGGAACCGAGGTACCCCCCGGCGATCCCGATCGTCCTGGTCGCGTCCTCGGACGCGCCGCACGGAGGCATGCACCGGTCGATGCGCCCCCTCGCCGCCCTCGAGCGCTTCCTGGAGCGGCTCTTCGAGCGTCCGACCGCCCGTCTCCTGGGGGCTCACCTGGAGCCCGTCACCCTGGCGCGACGGCTGGAGCGGGCCATGGACGAAGAGCGGCGCGTCGACGCCGACGGCATGCTCGCGCCCACCCGGTTCTCGGTGCGGGTCTCCCCGGCGGACGCCGCGAGCCTGACACGTCTCCCGACCCTGGAGGAGGACCTCGCCGGCGTGGCCCTCGAGCATGCGCGGCGGCGCGGCTACCGGATCCCGGAGCGGCCGTCGGTGGCGCTCCTCGGCGCCCCCGAGCTCGCGCCGGGCGACGTCCGCGTGACTGCCGGCTTCGCCGATGGACGCCACCAGCGCTTCCGGCCAGATGCGCGTCAGGAGATGACGATGGTGCACCCGCTGCCGGCGGCCATCCCGCCGGGCGCCGTGCTGCGGGTCTCCGCGCCGGGCCGCCCGGGTCGGGACGTGGCCCTCGACGGGCGCCCGCTCACGATCGGCCGCGCGACCGACGTGGAGCTCGTGCTCGCGGACCCGCTGGCCTCGCGGCGCCACGCGCGCCTCTCGTCGCGGGGCGGCCGGCTCGTCCTCGCCGACCTGGGCAGCACGAACGGGACGCGGGTCAACGGGAAGCCGATACGCGAGGCGGTCGTTGGCCCGGGCGATCGGATCGAGATCGGCGCGACGCGCCTGGAGATCGTCGTGGCCGGCGCGCCGGGGGAGGCGTGATGGACGCCGGGCTCAACGTCGCCCTGTGGGTCCTTCGCTTCGCCTTTCTCGCCCTGCTCTGGGTTGCTCTCGCGTTGATGGCGCGGGCGCTCCTCCGCGACGTCCGGGCGGCGTCCCGTGATCCCGCGGCGTCGCTCGGCCGCCTCGTCGTGGTGGCGTCGTCCGGGCAGCCCGCGCCCGGCGCCGTCTTCGCCCTCGACGCCGTGACGACGCTCGGTCGCGACCTTGGCAGCAGCGTCGTCGTGGATGATCCGTACGCATCTGCGCAGCACGCCCTGCTGACGTTCCGCGGCCGGGCGTGGTACGTGGAGGATCTGCGCAGCACGAACGGGACGCACGTGAACGGGGCTCCGGTCGCCGGCGTGACGGCGCTGGCCTACGGAGACGAGATCCGGATCGGTGACGTCCGGCTCCGCCTCGAGCGCGGTCGCGGATGACGGGGCTCGCCGCGGACGTCGGCGCGCCCGCCCTGCCCGGCTTCGCCCGTCCGCGCGCACGGCCCCGGGAGCTGGCGCTCCTCGCCGCCGTCATCCTCGCGGTCGGCGTTGGCAGCCTCTCGCTCGGCCTCACGCGGACCGGGCGTCTCGAGCCGGCGGATCTCCCCGCGCTCGCGCTGTTCGCCGGCGGCCTGCTCGCCGCCCACCTGGTCCTGGTTCTCGCGGGCCGGCGCGTGGACGAGATCCTCCTCCCGGCCGCCGCCCTCCTGGGCGGGATAGGCATGCTGGTCATGGAGCGCCTCCCGCAGGGCCTGGTCGTCCAGGAGATCGGCCCGTGGACGCTTGGCCTGGGCGCCCTGCAGCTCGTCTGGCTGGGAGTGGCGCTGGCGGTGGCCACGACGATCGCCGTCGCCCTGCGCTCTGATCGCTGGCTCCGCCTCTACAAGTACACCTGGGCGGCGAGCGGCCTCGTGCTCCTCGCTCTCACGTTCGTCTTCGGATCGGAGGTGAACGGCTCGCGGCTGACGCTCCAGGTCGGACCCGTCAGCGGACAGCCGTCGGAGCTCCTGAAGGTCATCCTCGTCGTCTTCTTCGCGGCCTACCTCGCCGAGAACCGGATCCTGCTCGCCGACGCCCGGGTCCGTCTCCTGGGCCCGATCACGGTTCCCCCGCTCCCGTACCTGGCCCCGATCGGCGCCATGCTGGCCCTGGCCCTCGGCATCGTCGTCGTGCAGCGCGACCTGGGCGCGGCGCTTCTCTTCTACGCCGTCTTCCTGGGCCTCCTCTACCTGGCCACGGGCCGACGCACGGACGTGGTGCTCGGGCTCCTGCTCTTCGCGGCGGGCTTCGCGCTGCTGGCCCTCCTCTTCCCGCACGTCCAGCAGCGGATCGCCGTCTGGCTGGACCCCTGGGCCGACCCCCTCGGCGATGGCTACCAGCTGATCCAGGCGCTCCACGCCTTCGCCCGGGGCGGCCTGGTCGGCACGGGGCTGGGCGCAGGGCTCCCCGAGATCGGAGGGCGGCTCCCGATCCCGGCCGTGCACACGGACTTCCCGCTTGCCGCGATCGGGGAGGAGCTGGGGATGACCGGCGTGGCCGCCGTCCTGGCCGCCTATCTCGTGATCGTGGGGCGGGGGCTGCGGATCGCGGCCGCGGCGCGCGACGACTTCCGGGCGCTCCTGGCGACCGGGCTGGCGCTCGTCGTCGGGGTGCAGGCGGCGGTCATCGCCGGCGGCAACCTGAAGCTGATCCCCCTGACCGGGATCACTCTCCCGTTCGTCAGCTACGGCGGGTCGTCGCTCCTCGCCAACGCGATCGTCGTGGGAATCCTCCTCGCGCTCTCGGATCGCGGGGCGCCGCCGCTCGCTCCGCCGCGCCCGCCCCGTCTTGCCCGCCTGCGCCGGTTGCCGGGGGGCCCGTCGTGACGCCGGGCGGGCCTCCGGCCAGGCGCGTTCCCGCCCTTGCCGTCGCCCTGGTCCTCGCCTTCGGCATCCTCGCCGCCGGGTCCTCGTACTGGCAGGTGATCCGGGCCGACGAGCTCGCGTCCTCGCCTGCGGACGCGGCGGTCATCGCCGCGGGACGGACCGTCCTCCGGGGGAGGATCCTTGACCGGGACGGCCGGACGCTGGCGAGCAGCCGGCGCGCCGAGGACGGCACGCCGTATCGCGTCTACGCCGACGCGGCGGTGAGCCACCCGGTCGGGTACGCCTCGGCGCTTTACGGATCGGCCGGCCTGGAGCGAACGTTCACCGCCGAGCTGACGGGCGCCCGCGGCGGCGACCCGCTCTCGCGGCTCTTCGCCAAGTTCCTCCCGCCCGCGGACCGCCGGAGCGACCTGCAGACCGCGCTCTCCCTGCCGCTCCAGCGGCTCGCCGTCCGGCTTCTCGGCGACGCGCGCGGCGCGGTCGTGATGCTCGACCCGCGGAGCGGCGAGGTCCTGGTCCTGGCGTCGACGCCGGTCTTCGACGCCTCCGGGATCGCGGACCCCGCCACGACGACGACGACGTTCGACGCCCTGCGCGAGGATGCTGCGTCCCCGCTCCTGGACCGCGCGGTCCTGGGCCGCTACGTGCCGGGATCGGCCTTCAAGATCGTGACGGCGATCGCGGGGCTCGGCAGCGGGTCGATCTCCCGCGGGACCGTCTTCGCGGAGCAGCCGGAGAGCGAGAAGGACGGCCTCCTCATCGCGGGCTACCGGGTCCGCGACGGCCACCATCCATTCACCGGCACGACCGCCCTCGACCTCGTCGCCGCCACCGAGGTTTCCTGCAACATCTGGTACGCGCTCGCCGGGCTCCAGATCGGAGGGGCGAACCTCGACGCCTTCGCTCGACGTCTCGGGTTCGGCTCGGCCCTGCCGTTCGATCTCCCCACCGCGCCGTCGCAGCTGACGAACGGGGGCGGACCGCTCCCGGGGGGCTTCCTCGATGACGTGGAGCTGGCCAACGCCGCGTACGGACAGGGCGAGGTGCTCACCACGCCGCTCCAGATGGCGCTGGTGGCGGCGGCCGTCGCCAACGGCGGGGAGCTCATGGAGCCCCGCCTCGTGACCGCGCTCATCGACCGCGAGGGCCGCCGGACGCCGGTCGGTCCGCGGTCGATGGGACGGGTCCTCGACCCATCGGCGAACGCAGTCCTCGTCGAGGCGATGACCCGCGCGGTGGAGGGGACCTACGGGCGGCTCTTCACGGAGGGCGCCCGGGTCCCCGGGGTCGTCACTGCCGGCAAGTCCGGGACGGCCGAGATCGGCGGGCAGGGGGAGCCCAATTCGTGGTTCATCGGCTTCGCGCCGGCCGATGCCCCGACGGTGCCATCGCGGTCGTCGTCGAGAAGGGCGGCCGCGGCGGCGAGCGGGCCGCGCCACTGGCGGGCCGGATGCTCCGGGCGTACTTCGAGGCGCTGCCATGACGGCCTGGGTGGGGATCGGGACCCTCGTCCGGGGCTGACGCGGCCCGCCGTTCGGGCCCGGCCCCCTGCGGAACCGATTCGGGTCGCCCGGCGTACTATCTCCGGACCCCGAGTCCGCACCCGTGCACGTCGAGCGGGCGCCCCGCAGCGGAGCGTCCGGCCCGCCGCCGGCGCCGCACCGCGAGGAGCCCTATGACGAAGATCCAGGAGTCCGGCGACCGGGTCGTCGCGAACGTCGAGCGCGTGA
>CAZVPS010000062.1:5029-10666 GCA_964629105.1 uncultured Anaerolineaceae bacterium | reverse complement strand
CCGGGGCAGGCCAGCCGCCGGGCGGCGCGGCCGCGAGCCCGAGCTCGTGGGCGTGGCGCAGCGGCCCCACCGCGGTCCATCGACGCTCCGCCGCCGCCGCCGCGGCGATCCCGATCCAGCGGGCCAGGATCGCATAGTGGTCGGGCCGCGCTCGCGCCGCGAGCAGCCCCGTGCGGTTGGCGAGCGCGATTCGCGCGAGCCCCGTGGGAGTCGCGTGGATGACGACCAGGTCTCCGTCGAGCGGGGGCGGCGACGTCCGCTCGAGCCGGTCCTCGAAGGCGAGGCCCGACCACGCGTCGGCCCGCCGGCCCCGGACCGCCGGGCTCACCGCCAGGACGGCGTGCAGCGGGACGCGGACCCGCTCGCGGGCAGGGTTCCGCTCACTGACGATGAGGTCCGCCTCCCCGACCTCCAGGTGGCCGCGATCGGAGCCCGCCCCGGGGTCCCCGGCGACGCCGACGCGGTACGCGAGTGCGCCGGCCACGGTGTCGAGCCCCTCGCGCAGGCCCGCGGCTCCCGACCAGCCGATGACCTTGAGGGAGTAGCGCAGGACGACCTCGGCGACCTCTCGCTCGACGCGCGGGTCGGACTCCAGGGCGGCGAGCCCCTGGTCGGGCGCCGCCGTCGCGGCCCCGTAGCGGGAGTCACGCTCCGCGCCGCAGACGGGGCAGGCCCCGAGGAACGGGTGGGCATAGCTCGCGCAGGATCGGCAAAGGACCTCGCCCAGGTCGTCGTGCATGGCGAGAGCGTACGCGACGAGGGGCTGCGACGAACGGCGAGCGGCGCGAAGTCAGCGACGGGGGATCATGACGGCGGCAAAGACGCCTCCGACCAGGCAGGCGACGACCCCCAGCCCCACGGCGGCGGGCAGCGAGACGGCCGCGATCGCCCCGGCCGCGGTGGCGCCGATCGTCGTCATGCCGCTCGCGAGGTTGGTGATCGACAGTGAGAGGCCGAGCGCGCGGAGCGTCGGGTTGCGCCACCAGTAGACGAGCCCCTGCCACGCGTCGGTGAGTCGTACGCGACCAGGGTGAAGAGGACGATCGCCACGCCGAGCATCGACTGCGCGGTGCGCGCGATCTGCATCGACAGGATCACCCGTCCCAGCGTCGGGACCCGGAAGAGGGCGCGGTACGAGCGGTCGGCATGGGTCTTGGTCACGACGGCCGATGGTAGCCGCTCACCCCTGCCCGCGAGCCCTGGGCCGGCGTTCGACAGCCGGCGCGCCGCGGCATACTGTGAAGTGCCATGGCGCCGCTGCAGCCCCACCGGATCGGCTTCGTCTCCACCCGCCTGGCGGGCACCGACGGGGTGTCGCTCGAGGCGGCGAAATGGGAGGCGGTTCTCGAGCGTCTGGGCCATACTTGCTTCTGGTTCGCCGGCGAGGTCGATCGGCCGGCCGAGCGCAGCCGCGTCGTGCCCGAGGCGTACTACCGCCACCCCGAGATCGACGCCATCAACGCCATCGCGTACGGCGGCTCCCGCGACGTCACGGCCATCGCCGACGCCGAACACCCCCTGATCCGGCGCCGTGATGTCTTCTCGCCGTACGTCCGGCCGCCGCACGCGACGCGCCGGATCGACGAGCTGAAGGCCGAGCTCAAGCTCGCGCTCTACGATTTCCTTCGCGACTTTGACCTGGACATCCTGGTCGTCGAGAACGCTCTCGCAATCCCGCTGAACCTGCCGCTCGGCCTGGCCCTCACCGAGGTCGTGGCCGAGACCGGCATCCCGGTCCTGGCCCACCACCACGACTTCGCCTGGGAGCGCCAGCGCTTCGCGACCAACTGCGTTGCCGACTACATCGCGGCGGCCTTCCCGTCCCGCCTGCCCTCGATGCGCCACGTCGTCATCAACTCCGCCCAGGCCCAGCAACTGGCCTCGCGGACCGGCCTCGTGGCTCGGGTGATCCCGAACGTCATGGACTTCGAGACGCCGCCGCCGCCCCTCGACGACTACGCGCGCGGCGCCCGGGCCGATCTCGGCGTCGCGCCCGACGAGGCCCTGATCCTCCAGCCGACCCGGATCGTCCAGCGCAAGGGCATCGAGCACGCGATCGAGCTGACGCGCCGGATCGGGATCCCGGCGGCGCTCGTGATCTCGCACGCCGCAGGCGACGAGGGCGACGAGTACGAGGAGCGGGTTCGCGAGTATGCGCATCTCCTCGGCGTCCACGTCCGCTTCGAATCCCAGCTCGTCGACGCGACCCGCGGGACGACGTCCGACGGGCGCCGCCGGTACGCCCTGGCCGACATCTACCCCCATGCAGACCTCGTCACCTACGGGTCCAGCATCGAGGGGTTCGGCAACGCGTTCCTCGAGGCGGTCTACTACCGGCGCCCGCTCGTCGTCAACCGCTACTCGATCTACGAGCTCGACATCAAGCCTCACGGCTTCCGCGTCGTCGAGTTCGACGGCTACATTCGGGCAGCCACCGTCGAGGACGCCCGTCGCCTCGTTGAGAACCCGGACCGCGCCGCGGCCTGGACCGAGGGCAACTACGACCTCGCCCGCCGCCACTTCTCGTACGCGGTGCTCCAGCGGCGACTCGACGCGCTGCTCCACGAGTGCTTTGGCGAGGGAGGCTGAGGGTGTCGTGGGCCTCGCGGGGGGCGTGATTGCGCAACTGCGGTCGATCGCCCTCCTCCACTACACCGCCCCGCCGATCGTCGGGGGCGTCGAGCGCGTGCTCGGGCACCACGCCCGTCTCCTCGCCGACGCCGGGCACGCGGTCCGGATCGTGGCCGGACGCGGCGGATCGCCCGACCCGCGGGTGGCCTTCGTCGGTGTCGCCCGCGCCGACACCCGACACCCCGAGATCGTGGGCCTCCAGGCCGAGCTCGACGCGGGGCGGTTCCCGGCGTCGTTCGCGGCCGTCGTCGCCTCGCTCGGCGAGGAGCTCGCCGGCGCGCTCGCGGGGGTCGACGTCGTCTTCGCCCACAACGTCGGCTCACTGAACCGGAACCTGGCGCTGACGGCCGCGCTGCACGACGTCACGGTCCGGGAGGGCGGCCCGCGGCTCATCCTCTGGCACCACGACCTCGCCTGGGCCCTCCCGACGTACCGGTCGAGCCTCCACCCTGGCTATCCATGGAACCTGCTGCGCTCCGCCTGGCCCCGCGTCACGCAGGTCACGATCTCCGAGGCGCGCCGGGCCGACCTCGCCGCCCTGCTGGCGATCCCCCCGGTCGAGGTCCGCGTCGTGCCCAACGGGGTCGCCCTCGCCGACCTCCTGGGCCTCTGCCCCGCCACGCTGGACCTGGTCCGTGCGGCCGGCCTGCTCGGCCTCGACCCGCTGATCCTTCTGCCGGCGCGGATCACCCGGCGGAAGAACGTCGAGCTGGCGCTCCGGGTCGTGGCCGCGATGCGCGCCGGCGGCCGGCCGGCCGCCGGCATCGTCGTGACCGGCCCGCTCGATCCGCACGACGCGGCGTCCGGGGCGTACCTCCGGGAACTCCGTGACCTTCGGCGCGACCTCCACCTGGAGGCTGCGGCCGTCTTCCTCGCCGAGGTGCTCGCGGAGCCCGCCAGCGACGCGCTCGTCCACGACCTCTACCGGCTCGCCGACCTCCTGCTGCTGCCGAGCCTCGACGAGGGGTTCGGGATCCCGATCCTCGAGGCGGCCGTCCATCGCCTCCCCATCGTCTGCTCCGACCTCCCGGCCCTGCGCGATCTCGCCGGGGACGCCGCCGTCTACGTCCCGCCCGATGCCGATCCGGGGGAGGTGGCCGGGCTCATCCTCACCCGCCTCGACGACGACGCCCTCGTGACCCTCGCGCGCCGGGTCCGGACGGAGTACGCGTGGGAGGCCGTCTACCGGCGGTGGATCGCGCCGCTGCTGGCCGGTCGCTGAGCGCCGCCGGTCAGGCGCGCTCGCCGGAGCCGCCCTGGTCGCGCAGGAAGCGCTCGATCTCGGTGATCAGATCGTCGCCGGCCGGCCGGCGCGCCTCGTCGACCATCGCCTCCAGGCGCTCGACGTAGGCCCGCGTGTTGTCGTCGCCGGCGGTCGCGGTGTCGAGGCGCGCGAGAACCCGGCGCGCTTCGTCGCGGAGGTCGCCCATCCCGATCTCGTGGTCCAGGTGATGTCCGACGAGGCGCAGGAGCTCCACCGAGGCGGGCGGGTAGCCGCCGGTCACGTAGTGGGGGATCTGGGCGTAGTAGCCGATCGCCGCCACGCCGGTACGGCTCACCGCGAGGTCCAGGACGGAGAGTGCCGCGGATGGGACCCGGAGGACGCCGTCCGGCCCGGCAGTGACGTCACCGCGGAGCAGGCCGGGTCGCGACTCCGTGCCGAGGATGGTGACGGGCCGCGTATGAGGGACAGCGGCCGGGATCGCGCCCAGGCTGATCCAGGCGGCCACGTCCAGGCGCCGGGCCAGGTCCAAGGCGGCCTGCTCCAGCTCGTGCCAGCGAAAGTCGGGCTCCGGACCGGAGAGGATCAGCAGGTCGCGCTCCCCGAACCGCGCCCGCCGCAGCGTCAGCTCCGGCCATGTCAGCCGGTCCGGCCGTCCGTCCACGATCTCGAGGGTCGGTCGCCGCGCCCGGTAGTCGTAGAGACGGTCGGCGTCGAACGTGGCGATCGTCTCGGCGCCCTCGGCGAGGCGTGCCGCTGCGGTCGTGGCGGCGGCGCCGGCGTCGACCCAGCCGTCGAACGACGTCACCAGGAGCGGTGCGACGAGATCCCCCGGATCGCGCAGGTCGAAGAGGCTCACGGCGCCAAGGATAGGGCCGCGCCGCTCAGGTGCGCCCGCGCAGGGCCGACGCGGCCGGCTCGTCCACGATGACCCGCAGGGCGGGGTGGCGGCGCAGCCAGGTGGCCGGGCAATCCGGCCCCTCCGGCTCCTCCAGCGCGCGGGCGAGGATCGGCGCCTTCCGCGCGCCCGTCACCAGGAGCCAGATCTCGCGGGCCTGGAGCAGCCGGGCCACGCCCAGGGTGATCCCCGCCGTCGGCGCCGGATCCGCCCCGTAACGCTCCACGGCGGCGCGGCGGCTGGCCTCCGACGTCCGAACGACGCGCGTCGGGGCGTCGGCGAACGAGCCCGGCTCGTTGAGCCCGACATGCCCGTTCATCCCGAGGCCAAGGATCGCGAGGTCCAGGCCGCGCGCCGCCGTCACCTCGAGGCGGGCGGCTGCTGCCGCGGGGTCCGGGTCGTCGGCCTCGATCCGGTGGAAGGCGGCCGGCGGCTCCGGGAGCAGGTCCAGGAGCTCGCGCCGCAGGCGGACATCGCAGCGCGCCGGGTGCCCCGGCGGGAGCTCGAGGTACTCGTCGAGCGCGACGATCACGGTCGCCGCGAAGGGTGCCGTGCCGGCCCGGGCCATCGCCGCGAGGCGGGCGTAGACGGGCGCCGGCGTGTCACCGGTGGGCAGGCAGAGGCGCATCCCCGGCTCGTCCCGAAGGCGGGCGGCGAGGTCGGCGGCGACCCGGTCGGCCCAGGCCACCGCCGGCAGGACGTCGAGGCGGAGGTTCATGCGCCGGCGACGACGCGGTCCACGAAGTCGCCCGACGCGGGGTCCTTGAGGATGAGCTTGTGACGCCCGTCGGGGAGGATCTCCCGCTTGATCACCACGTGGCCCTCGTACAGCTCGGGCGTGGAGCCGATGCGGGGCGTCGAGCCGCCGCGCCACTGGGAGGATGGC
>CAZVPS010000062.1:0-5019 GCA_964629105.1 uncultured Anaerolineaceae bacterium | reverse complement strand
GGGGGCCTTCGTGCGGTCCGGGTGTCGCCGGGATCCGCGGCGGGGTCCGGCCTGGCCACTCGAACCGGTCCACGGGCTCCCAGCGGCCGCTCCGGGCGGAGCTATAGGCGGCAGCCATGACCGCGTTCACCACGTAGCCGTCGTAGAACGTCTCGCGTGGGGACCGTCCTTCCTCCATCGCCGTGAACATGTCGGTGAACATGTCCACGTAGCCGAGCTCGGCAACCTCGTCGCCGACCGGGAAGAGCCAGCCCGCCGTCGTCTCGGCCTTCTCCGCGACGTAGCCGCTCCCTCCGCCCGCCGTGAACATCTCGTAGCCCGTGCGCAGGAAATGGTTGAGCCAGATCGTGCCGTGGGTGCCGGCCACCTCGTCCCGCAGGTCCATGCCGCCCCGGAAGGTCCAGCTGACCTCGAACTGGCCGACGGCGCCGGATTCGAAGCGGATGAGCGCGATCGCGTTGTCCTCGTCCGCGATCGGGTGGACCAGGGTGTCCGTGTGGCACATCACCTCGACCGGCCGGTTCCCCTTGCCGACGAAGTTGCGCGCGATCTCGATGCAGTGGCAGCCGAGGTCGACGATCGCTCCGCCGCCCGTCAGGCGCCCGTCCCAGAACCAGGCCGAGTGGGGGCCGGGATGTGTCTCGCGCGAGCGCACCCACGTCACGTCGCCGATGGTGCCTGCCTGCACGGACTTGATCGCCTTGAGCGTCTTCGGCGTGTAGCAGAGGTCCTCGAGGTACCCCGCGAAGACGCCGGCCTTCTCGACCGACTCCAGCATCCGGCGCGCCTCGTCGGCGTTGCGGCCCAGCGGCTTCGTGCACAGGACGGCCTTGCCGGCCCGGGCGACCGCGGTGACCGCCTCCTCATGGAGATGGTTCGGGAGGGCGACGACCACCACGTCCGTGTCCGGGTGGTTGATCGCGGCGGCCATGTCGGTCGTCGATTCGGGGACGCCCCAACGGCCGCGGAAAGCCGCGCCGCGGTCCTCGCTCCGCGAGTAGACGACGCGAACGCGGTCCCGGCCGCGCTGGCCGTGGAGGGTCATGGTGTAGAAGTCGCCGATCAGCCCGGTGCCGAGCATCGTGATCGAGTGTGCATTCATCGTCGTCCGACTCCTGTCCGAAGGGCGTGGCCTGGGCGGCACGCGGAACGGGATCCCCGCGCTCCGTGGGGTGGTCCCTGCGATTGTATGGATCGCGTCCCCGTCCGGACCGGGCCGCGGCGCAGGGCCGGGACTCGCGCGAGCCCCCGTGCGATCACGCGGTACACTTCGCGCAGACCCGCGCCGCAGGCGCGGCAACGCGAGGTACGGATGACCAAGCGATCCAAGCACGAGCGCGCTCAGCGCGTCGTGGAGGCCGACCGGGTACGCCAGATCCAGGCGGCCTGGGTGGCCAGCACCCCGGCCAACGTGGCGCGCGAGTTCGAGCACGCGGTTCAGTCGGCGCGGACGCGCGGACCCCTCCCGCCGCGGCCGGACATGGCTCCCGGCACGGCCCCCAATCCGCCGCGCCCCGGCCACGAGCCGAAGCCGCCGAAGGATGTCACCCGCACGCGGAGACCCCGCTAGGTGGCCCGCAAGCGCAAGGTGGTCTACCCGGTCAAGCGCACGCCCCCGAAGGCGTCCGCCCTCCCGCCGGGCGAGGCCCCGATCGTCCGGACCAGCGTGGTCGCCATCGACCTGACCGCCCGCCGCGGCCGCGCGGGCCTCGCCGTCGGGCAGCGCGTCCGGATCCTCGGGACCGGCCTCTACGCCGGTGAGCTCGCGGTCATCGAGAAGCTGGGCGGGTCGGTCGTCCCGGCGGCCACGGTCCGCACCGAGGCGGGGCGAAGCCGACAGGTCCGCACCATCGACCTGGAACCGGTCGCGGGCGAGGGCTGACGCGAGGCAAACCATCGCGATCGCGTCGCCTGCGTCATCCGGGGATCTCGCGTAGACTGCGGTTCTCTCGTGTTCGATGGGCGCTCCGGTCAGCGCCCCGGTTCCCACGCCGCCGATCTCGATCCACCTCTGCGCCCTGACCGGGCCCCGCACGGTGCGGGAGGGCCCCGCCAGGAGCACCTTCGTGTCCTTTGATCATCTCGGGCTGACGCCCGAGCTCCTTCGCGCGGTCGCGGACCAGGGCTACACGGAGCCCACCCCCGTCCAGGCCGCGTCCATCCCGCTCGTCCTCGACGGCCGCGACCTGCTCGCCGGCGCGCAGACCGGCACCGGCAAGACCGCCGCGTTCGTCCTCCCCATGCTCCAGCGCCTGAATGGCGGGGCGGCCCGCCACGACGATCGGCGCTCGGTGCCGCGCCGACACGTGCGTGCCCTCGTGCTGGTCCCGACCCGCGAGCTCGCCCTCCAGGTGGAGGAGAGCGTCCGGGTCTACGGTGCCCGCCGGCCCACCCGTTCGGTGGCCATCTACGGCGGCGTCGGCTTCGGCCCCCAGGCGAGTGCCCTGCGCGCCGGGGCCCAGATCGTCGTCGCGACGCCCGGTCGCCTCCTCGACCACGCCGGCCAGCACACGATCGACCTCTCGCAGGTCGAGATCCTCGTCCTCGACGAGGCGGACCGGATGCTCGACATGGGCTTCATCCACGACATCCGCCGGATCCTCGCGCTGCTGCCGCAGCGCCGCCAGACGCTCCTCTTCTCGGCGACCTTCTCCGATCAGATCCGGGAGCTCGCGAGCCGCTTCCTGGAGCGCCCGGCCGAAGTCGACGTCGCCCCCCGCAACACGGCGGCCGCGCTCGTTCGCCAGCTGGTGCATCCAGTGGACCGCGAGCGCAAACGCGAGCTCCTGAGCTCGCTCGTGCGCGGCGGCCGCATCGACCAGGCGCTGGTCTTCACCCGGACCAAGCACGGCGCGAACCGGCTCGCCGAGCAGCTCTCCCGCGACGGGATCGCGACGGCCGCCATCCACGGCAACAAGGCCCAGGCGCAGCGCGTCCGCGCCCTGGCCGACTTCAAGGCCGGGCGGGTCGCGGTCCTCGTTGCCACGGACATCGCGGCGCGCGGGCTCGACATCGACTCGCTGCCCTTCGTCGTCAACTACGAGATGCCGATGGTTCCCGAGGACTACATCCACCGGATCGGCCGGACGGGGCGCGCCGGCGCGGAGGGCATGGCGATCTCGCTCGTCTGCGTCGACGAGGGGCCGCTCCTGCACGGCATCGAGCGGCTTCTCCGTCGCGCGATCGCCGTGGAGGTCATCCCGGGCTTCGAGCCCGACCGCTCCATCGCCCCGGAGCCGATCCGCCTCCGCTCCGCGGAGCACCGGGGGATGGCGATCCGGCCCCGCGGTGGCGACGGCGGCATCCGCCACCTCCGCCCCGCTCGACCAGCGAGCTCGATCTCGGCCGGTCGGGCCGACCACCCGGGTCGGCACGAGGCCCCCGGCCGCCCGACCCCGCGACTGCAGCACGCTGCGCGCCCGCAGCACGCCACCCAGCGGCCCCAGCACGCGGCGAGGCCGGGCGACTGGCGCCACGACCCGGCGGCCCGCCAGGAAGTCCGCCCGCGGTTGGCGGCCATGCCGGGCGAGCGATTCGCGCACGACGGGCGGACCGGCGCCGAGGCGCGATCCCTGGCCTGAGCGCGAGCCCGCCCGGGCCCCGCGGCGACGGCCGGTCCCGGCCTGATCAGGCCCGATCAGGCCGGATCAGGCGCCGTCCGGTGGACGATCCGGGCACTCCCGGCCGACGGTCGGATCGTGCTCTCGTGGCCATCGTCCCAGCGGACCCGGTAGCGGACCCCGTACGACGCCTCGATCACCTCGAGGATCTCCCCTTCGCGCGCTGCCTGGCCCACCTTCTCCGACTCGACGACGATCCGATCTCCAACCCGCGCGGTCATCTTGCACCTCCAGGGAACGGGGCTACGTACCCCGAACGATGGGCGCCGGGCGATCGGCCCGATAGGGGCCGAGGTCACAATCGCCGCGAACGTTCGGCAGTGCGACCCGCGCCCATCCGCCGGGGTCCCCGGGGCATGAGCGACGATCGGCGCACGTTTCCGGGCGGTTCGGCCCTGCGCCGGCGCCCGGCCCGCCGGTACGGTCGGGGAAACAGGGGTCCGCCCGGTCCCCGCGGATCCCGCTCCAGAGGACGCGCCCCATGAAGGTCCTTGTCAGCGTCGCTTCCCGGCACGGCGCCAGCTTCGAGATCGCCGAGGAGATCAGCGCTACGCTCGCCGGTGCCGGCTTTCAGACCGCCGTCCTGCCGCCCGACGCCGTGACGAGCCTCGAGGGGTACGACGCTGTCATCCTGGGAAGCAGCGTGTACGTGGGCCACTGGCTGGATTCCGCCGTCAACCTGGTGGAGCGCTTCTCGAAGGAGATCGCCACCCGGCCGGTCTGGCTCTTTTCCAGCGGGCCGGTCGGCCACGAACCGAAGCCCGACGACGAGCCGGTCGACGTCGCGGAGCTTGTGGCGGCGACAGGCGCCCGTGAGCACCGGGTCTTCGCCGGCCAGGTCGATCGAAGCCGGCTCGGTCTCGGCGAGAAGGTCCTTCTCACCGCGGTCCGGGCTCCCGAGGGCGACTTCCGGCCGTGGGACGAGATCCGCGCCTGGGCCGCCGAGATCGCGTCCGCGCTGAAGCAGAGCTGACGTCCATCCGTCGGGCGCTCGCTACCACGCGCCGGTGAGTACCCAGATGGATCCGGCGGCGATCGGCCCCTGGCGGCGTCGCGCGCGACGCGTCGCCTACGAGAACCCCTGGATCACGGTCTGGCACGACGACGTCGTGCGGCCGGACGGCAGCCCCGGGATCTACGGCGTGGTCCACTTCGCCGGTCTTGCCGCGGGGATCGTGGCGATCGACGAGGAGGATCGCGTCCTGCTGGTCGGCCAGCACCGCTACACGCTCGACGCCTACTCCTGGGAGATCCCGGAGGGCGGCGTCCCGGCGGGGGATGACGAGCTCGACGGCGCCCGGCGCGAGCTCCGCGAGGAGACCGGCGTCGTCGCGGCCACCTGGCGCGAGATCGGGCGCTTCCACCTGTCGAACTCGGTGACCGACGAGGCGGGGGTCCT
>CAZVPS010000061.1:0-10870 GCA_964629105.1 uncultured Anaerolineaceae bacterium | reverse complement strand
TCCCCCAGGGCGGCCTCTACGCGCCGCGCTACGAGGGGCACTGGGCCGACGCGGGGACGGTCGCCTCCCTGCTGCGGGCCGCCCGGCTGGCCGCCGCCACGGACGCCGAGGGGCAGCCCGCCCCGCCGCCGCAACGGCCCACCGCGTGACTGCCCCCGGGCCCGGTGCCCGCCTCCTGGTCACCGGCGGTGCCGGGTTCATCGGGAGCTGCTTCGTCCGCGACGTCCTGGGCCGCCGCGACGGAACCCGGATCACCGTCCTCGACAAGCTGACCTACGCGGGGAACCGGGCGAACCTCGGCGAGGTGGAGGCCGACGCCGAGATGGCGTCGCGCTTCGCCTTCGTCCACGGCGACATCGCCGACCCGGCCGCCGTCGCGCCCCTGGCCGCGGCGGCCGACGCCATCGTCAACTTCGCCGCCGAAAGCCACGTCGACCGCTCGATCCTTGAGCCGGCCGCCTTCCTGCGCACCGGCGTGGACGGCGTCCACGTGCTCCTGGAGGCCCTGCGCGGGGAGACGGACCGGGCTCGTCGAGGCGAGCGGGCGACGACCCCGCGGCTCCTGCAGGTCTCCACCGACGAGGTCTACGGGTCCATCGACGAGGGCGAGGCGGTCGAGTCCGATGCCCTGGCGCCGCGCTCGCCGTACGCCGCGGCGAAGGCCGCGGGCGAGCTGCTCGTGCAGGCGTACCACGCGACCTATGGGCTCGACGTGGTGATCACGCGCGGCTCGAACACGTACGGACCCTTCCATCACCCCGAGAAGCTGATCCCGCTCTTCGTGACGAATGCCCTCGACGATCTGCCCCTGCCGCTCTACGGCGACGGCCTGCAGCGGCGCGACTGGCTCTACGTTGGCGACCACGCGGGTGCCATCGCCCACGTCCTGGCACACGGCGCGGCCGGCGCGGCCTACAACGTCCCGGGATCAGCGGAGCTCACGAACCGCGACGTGGTGGTCCGGCTCCTCGGCCTGCTCGACAAGCCCTGGTCGCTCGTCCGGTCCGTGGCCGACCGGCCCGGCCACGACCGGCGCTACGCGATGGACGGCCGGCGCCTGCGCGAGCTCGGCTGGGTGAACGGGGTGGGCTTCGACGAGGGGCTCGCGCAGACCGTGGCCTGGTACCGCGACCACGAGCCGTGGTGGCGCGCAGCGCGCGGCGGCGACTGGGACGCCTACTACGCCCGCCAGTACGCCGAGCGGCTCGCCACCTCGTCGGCGGCGGAGCCGGCCCGATGAGCGTCCGGGCCGGCTGATGCGGATCGCGATCACGGGCTCTGGCGGCCGCCTTGGCCGCGCCCTGGTGGCGGCGCTCGAGGAGGCGCCGTTCACGCGGCCCTTCGGGCCGCTCGCCTGGAGCCGGCCCGACTACGACCTCGACGACCCGTCGGCGGCGGCCCGCGTCCTCGCCCGCGACGCGCCGGAGGTCGTGGTCCATGCCGCCGCCTGGACGGACGTTGACGGCTGTGCTCGCGAGCCGGGGCGGGCCATGCGCCGCAACGCGCTCGCCGTCGCCGAGCTGGCGGAGGCGTGCGCCGCGGCGGGCACCGACCTCGTGCTCATCTCCACGAACGAGGTCTTCGACGGCCGGAGGACGGACGGGCGCGGCTACGCCCCCGGCGACCGGCCCGCGCCGGGCAACCCGTACGGCGCGAGCAAGCTGGCGGGCGAGACGGCGGCCCAGGCGGCCTTCCTGCGCCGAGGCGGCGGCCTGGGCCTCGCCGACGGGGCCGTGCCGGCCGGGCCGCAGCTGGCGATCGTGCGCACCGCGTGGCTCTTCGGCCTGCCCGGCAACGACTTCCCCGGCAAGATCCTCGCCGCGGCCGAGCGGGCTCGGGCGGCGGGCGAGCCGCTGCGGGTCGTCCGCGACGAGATCGGCTCGCCCACCTACGCGCCCGATCTCGCCGACGCCATCGCCGAGCTCCTCGCCGGCGGCGCGTACGCGGGCCTCCACCATGTCGTCAACGGCGGCGCCGTCTCCCGGGCCTCGTGGGCGCGGACGATCCTCGCGGCCGCCCGGCTGGACGTCCCCGTCACCGAGGTCCCGCTCGCCAGCTGGGCGCGGCCGTCCGCCGCCCCAGCCTGGGCCGTCCTCGCCCCGACGCCGCTGCCGTCCGGCGAGCCGCTCCGCCCGTGGCAGGCGGCCTTCGCCGACTACCTGCCGCTCCTCCTGCGCGGGCGCACCCGGGCGGCGCGGTCGTGACGGACCGGCGTCCGCCGGCCGCCCCTGCGCCATCGCCGATCCCGGGCGTCGCCTGGGGGAGCGTGAGGCGGCACGGCGACCTCCGGGGGAGCTTCCGCGAGCTGTGGCGGGCGAGCGCCTTCGAGGCTCTCGACCCGGTCCTCGCCGGCCGGCCCGAGCCCGCATTCACCCAGGTCAACCTCTCCACTTCGGCGCGGGGCGTCCTGCGCGGCCTCCACTTCCACCGTCGCCAGCTCGACCACTGGGTCGTGACCGCGGGGCGGGCGCTCGTGGCCCTCGTCGACGTCCGCCCGCTCGTGGCGGGCACCGCGGAGCGGCCGCTCGTCGACGTCCGCGAAGCCCCGCGGGACACCACCGTGACGATCCCGACCGGCGTGGCCCACGGGTTCCTCGCCCTCCAGCCGCTCGAGCTCGTGTACTTCGTCACGAACGAGTTCGACGGGACCGACGAGCTGGGCTTCGCCTGGGACGACCCGCTCGCGGCCGTCCCATGGCCGGCCGTGCCGGGGACGCCCGACGGGCGCCCGATCCTCTCGGACCGCGACCGGTCGAACCCGCCGCTCCGGGAGCTCGTCGCCCGCCTCCGGGTCGGCTGACCCTGCCGGGTGCCGCCGGGCACCGCCGCCCGCGGTGCGTCGGCGCACCGCGCCCGCCGCGCGGCACGGCCACCGGATCGCCCGCGACCGCACTGCACCGCCCCGCGCTGCCGAGGGCGATAGCCCATCGGGGTATCGGGCGGGAGCCGAAGGCGCGATTGAGGCGCGCGGCCCGGCCCGCCATCGTGGGGATGCATTCATTCGCTCCCCGTCTCGGAGGCTCTCCATCGTGCGTCGTCTCGCCGCCGGGGCCCTGGCCGGCCTGCTCGTCCTGGCGCTGGGCTGGACCGCCGCTCCCGTCCCCGCCGCGGCCGCCACCGCCGATCCAAAGGTCGTCCTCGTCGTGGGCGCGACCCACGGCGCCACCGCGGCGTACCGCTCGTACATGAGCGAGGTGGCGGCGACGGCCGCCCGCTACAGCGGCAACGTGGTGGAGGTCTACAGCCCCAACGCTACGTGGCCGGCCGTGCGCTCCGCCCTCCAGGGGGCGAGCATCGTGGTCTACATGGGCCACGGGAACGGCTTCCCCAGCCCCTACTCCACGACGCTGAACCCGTACACCCAGGACGGGATGGGCCTGAACCTGGCAGCCGGCGCCGGCGACTCCAACACGAAGTACTACGGCGAGAGCTACTTCGCGAACGAGGTGGACCTCGCGCCGAACGCAGTGGTGATCCTGAGCCACCTCTGCTACGCGTCGGGCAACTCGGAGCCGGGCCAGAAGGAGCCCACCCTGGCCGTCGCGAAGGCCCGCCTTGACAATTTCGCCGCCGGGTTCCTGCGAGCCGGCGCGCAGGCCGTCATCGCCGACGGGCACGACGATCCCTCGTGGTACGTGGAGCAGCTCTTCACGACGAGCGCCACCGTGGAGCAGATCTGGCGCGGCGCCCCCGGGGCACGCGGCCACGCCTTCGCGTTCCCGAGCGTCCGGACCCCCGGCTACACCGCCTTCTCCGACCCGGAGACATGGACTGGGTCCACGTATGCGGGCTTCTACCGCTCCCTCGTCGCCAAGCCGACGCTCACCTCCTCCCAGGTGACGGGGGGCCGGTACACCCGCACCGACGCTACGCCCGGCTCCTTCTCCGTGCCCGGGGCAGCCGAGGTCACGGCCCCGGAGGGCGCCGGCCTCTACCCCGACCCGAGCTTCGGCGTCACCGAGACCGGGCTCGCGCCCGCGACCCTGGCCACCGGCACGCGGCTGCGCCTGGTCGCGGCGGCCGGCGTCGCGCCCGACGGGAGCCCGGCCTTCCAGGTCCAGGCGCTGGACGGGGCGGCAGGAGGGTTCGTCGCGTCGTCGGCCCTCGCGCCCCGCGACAGCACGGCGCCCCGCTTCTGGGAGCTCGACGCGGGCACGCGCGCCCTCAGCCCCGACGGCGACGGCAGCGGCGACACAGTCACCCTGGCGGCCCGCGCCTCGGAGTGGGTGACCTGGCGGGTGGACATCGCCGACGCGGGCGGGAACCCCGTCTGGACCGCGGACGCGGCCGGCGACCAGCTGGCCGTGACGTGGGACGGAACCGCCGCCGGCGCCCGGGTTGCCGACGGGACCTACCCGGCGACCGTCACCGCGACCGACGCCTGGGGCAACGCGCCCGTCACGGCGACGATCCGGCTCGAGGTCGATACCGTGGCCCCGGTCCTGAGCGACCTCCGGTTCCAGTCGGTCGTCGCGACCACCTTCACGCCGAACGGCGACGGGACGACCGACAGCGTCCGGATGGCCTTCGGCTCGACCGAGGCGGGGACCGTGCAGGCGACGATCCGCGCGGGGGACGGCGCGGTCGTGGCCAGTTTCAGTGACGTCATGGCAGCCGGCCCCGGCGCGGCGACCTGGGACGGTCGCACGGCCGGCGGTGCCTTCGCGCCGGACGGCAGGTACACCGTCACCCTCCAGCCGGCCGACCTGGCCGGCAATCGCGGCGCGCCGATCGACGTCGGCCTGGTCGCGTACGGGGCGCTGGGCTTCGTCGGGACGTCGGCCGTCGCCATCTATCCCCGGGACGGGGATCGCTTCGCGAAGACGGCCACGCTCTCCTACCGGCTGATCACCCCGGCGACGGTCACGTGGCAGCTGCTCAACGCGGCGGGGGGCGTGGTCGCGACGCGCCAGGACGCCCAGGCGCTCCCGGCGGGCTCCTACACCTGGACCTGGGACGGCCGGCTGGCGAGCGGAGCCTGGGCCCCGGCCGGGGTCTACACGTCACGGGTGGTCGCGACGGACGGTGTCAACAGCGTCATGCAGGCTGCGAAGCTCGCGGTCAACGCCTTCCGGGTCTCGCTCTCCGACAGCACGCCGGCGCGCGGCCAGCTGGTCACTGCCACGGTGGTCACGACCGAGCCGCTGCGCGCGGCGCCGCGGCTGACGATCACGCAGCCCGGTCGGGCGCCGGTGAGCGTGACGGCCACCCGCCTCTCGGCATCCACGTACCGGGCGACGGTCCGGCTCTCGAGCGCGGGCGGGACGGGCGCGCTGGCCCTCAAGGTCACCGGCTACGACGCGGACGGCGGCTACAACTCGAGCTCGTTCGCCTTCCCGATCCACTAGCCGGCCCGCCCTCCGCGGGCCGTGGCATCGCCGCACCGGACCGCACCGGACCGCCCGTGACCGATCTGTACCACCCGCGCGCAGGACCATCGGAGGATGGGCGACCGGCGCGCCGGCGCGTACAGTGACCGTCCCATGATGATGAGCCGAACCGCGGGCAGTCCGGGGCACGTGCGCCGCGCCCTCGCCGCCACGCTCGCGGCCGTCTTCCTGGCCACCCTGCCGGTGGGCGTCCTCGCCGCGGATCCGGCGGGCGTCGCGGCCGTTCCCGGCGATGCCCCAAGCCAGATGTACCTGGACGCGATGGCGCACGAGGGTCTCCCGTACGCCTTCACGCCGGGCGAGCCCGCCGAGGCGGACACCCGGTCCTTCGCCCTGGCCGAGGTCGCGCCGTCGGCGGTGGGCATGCGCCGCGAGGTCTACGGGTTCCTCCCGTACTGGGAGGTCGCCGACAGCGACACGGTGCTCAACTTCGACATCCTCACCCACGTGGCCTACTTCTCCGTCGGCGCCGACGCTCAGGGCGACCTGAAGAAGCGGGACGCCGACGGCTCGCTCACGACCGGCTGGGGCGGCTGGACCAGCGCGAAGATGACCTCGATCATCAACGCGGCCCACGCGAAGAGCAGTCGGGTGACCCTCGCCCTCTCGGTCTTTGCCTGGACCTCCGGCCAGGCGGCCGTCCAGAAGGCACTCCTGGGCAGCCCGACGGCGCGTCTCAACCTGGCGCAGCAGGCCGTGGCCGCCGTTCGGGACCGCGGGGCCGACGGGATCAACCTCGACTTCGAGCCGCTCGTCGCGGGGTCCGAGGACGAGTTCGTCGCGCTGGTCCGGACGATCCGGGCGGAGCTCGACCGGGTCGCCCCCGGCTATCACCTCTCGTTCGACACGATGGGCCGCCCCGGCAACTACCCGCTGGAGGGAGCCCTCGCCGCGGGCGGGGCGGACGCCGTCTTCATCATGGGCTACGACTACCGGACGGCCGGCTCCAACTACGCGGGATCCATCGATCCGCTCGCCGGGCCCGCCTACGACCTGTCGGACACCGTCCGCGCCTACACCGCGCGCGTCCCCGCCTCGCGGTTGATCCTCGGGATCCCCTACTACGGCCGGGCCTGGTCCACCGTCTCCGACGCGCTGAACGCGCAGACCCAGACGGGCGCGAAGTACGGCTACTCGAGCGCCGTCACCTACACGGTCGCGGCGCAGTACGCCGCCGAGCACGGACGGCGCTACGACAGTCGGGAGGTCTCGGCCTGGACCGCCTACCGGAAGCAGAACTGCACGGCGACCTACGGCTGCGTGACGACGTGGCGCCAGCTCTACTACGACGACGCCGCGACCCTCGGGGCGCGCTACGACCTGGTCAATCGGAGCGGGTTGCGCGGTGTTGGGATCTGGGCGCTCGGGTACGACGGGGCGCGGCCGGAGCTCTACCGGGCGCTCGCAGACAAGTTCCTCGAGGACACCACCGCGCCGGTCGCCGGGATTGTGGCCGTCCCGGCCACCCAGCCCGACGAGGGGCTCACGGTGCGCTGGAGGGCCGAGGACGACTGGAGTGGTGTCGCGAGCTACGACGTGCAGGTCTCCGTGGACGGAGGCCCGTGGGCGGGCTGGCTGACGGGCACGACGGCAGCGAGTGGGACCTACCTGGGCTCGGACAACCACGGCTACGCGTTCCGGGCGCGCGCCCGCGACGGGAAGGGCAACGTCTCGGCGTGGAACGTGGCCAGCGTCTACGCGCAGGCCCCGGCGCTGGCGCCCGGCGGCTTCCTCCGGGTCACCGCGGACAGCCTCAACGTGCGCTCGGCCCCGGGTACCGGAGCGACCCGGATCACGACGGCGTCGCAGGGCGATCTCTTTGCGATCACCGGCGGCCCCGCCACGGCGGACGGCTACACGTGGTACGAGGTGAGCGGGCCGCTCACGACATGGGGCCCGGTCGACGATGTCGAGCAGAGCGCCTGGGTCGCCGTGTCCGGGTCCGGGGTCGCGAACGCGGTGGCCGCGCAGGCGCCCAACGCCACGCTCGTCCAGGCCGGGATCCGCGGGGTCGGGTTCTCGGGTGGCGGGACGGCCAGCCTCGGGACGACTGCCGCCGCCGTGGGGCAGCGCAGCTTCTCCCCGAACGGCGACGGCTCCGGCGATCTTCTCGCGATCCGATGGAACAACCGCCGCGCCCTGGAGTCGTTGACCCTGCGCGTGCTCGGCCCGGACGGCACCCTCCTCGGGACGCGCTCCGTGCCCGCCACCGGGTCCGGGACGCAGGATCACGCGTGGGACGGGAGCGCCGGGGATGCGGATCTGCCCGACGGCACCTACGTGCTCCAGATCGTGGGCACGGCCGGCGGCGCCACCTTCTCGTGGCCCGCGAGCACCCCCACGGCGGGCGACCTGCCCGCGCGGACGGGCGTCGTCATCGATCGCGTGGCACCCGTCCTCGAGACCGCGACCGCCTCGGACGCCCGCCTCTCCCCGAACGGCGACGGGCGCTCCGACGCCATGAAGATCGCCGGCCTGGGCTCGGCGGACGTCGTCCGCTGGGACGTGGTCGTCGCGCCCGTGGTGGGCGACGTCGCCGGCGATCCGATCCGCCGCATCGCCGGCACCGGCCGGTCGGCCGCGACCTCGTGGAACGGGATGGCGGACGACGGAACGCGGGCCCCGGACGGGGCCTACCACGTGACCCTGCGCTTCTTCGACCCCGCCGGGAACGCGGCGACCCGGTCCTGGCCGGCGGAGATCGACGCGACCCCGCCGGCGATGACCGCCGCGGCCCGGCCGGCGGCCGTCTCGCCCGACGCCGACGGCGTCGCCGACACCGCCCGGCTCGCCTGGACCTCGAGCGAGAGCGCCACCGGGACGCTGCGGGTCCTGCGCGGCACCACGGTGATCCGCTCGTGGACGATCGGCGGGACCGCCGGCGCCGTCACCTGGAACGGCCGCGACGCCGCCGGACGCACCGTCGCCGACGGCCGCTACAGCGTGGCCGTCACGGCCTCGGACGCCCTCGCCAACCGGGCCAACGTCGCGATCCCCCTCGTCGTCGACCGGACGGTCGGCCAGCTCCGGTGGGACCGGACGGCCTTCTTCCCGCAGGACGGCGACCGCCTCGTGCCGACGGCGACCGTCTCGGTTCGCGTCGCCCGCTCGGCGCGCCTCACGCTGCGCGTGCTCGACGCCTCCGGCGTCGTCGTCCGCACCGCCTGGAGCGACCGCCCCTTCGCGGCCGGGACCGCCTCGTGGCGCTGGGACGGCCGGACGGCCGACGGGGCGTGGTCGCCGCCCGGCCGGTACGTCGCCGAGCTGACCGCGGTGAGCTGGCTCGGGACGACCGTCCTGCGCCGGACCGTGGTCGCGGACGCGTTCACGGCCTCCCTCTCCTCGACGACGCCGCGCGCCGGGAGCCGCCTGGGCGTGACCTTCCGGAGCGTGGAGCCCCTCGCCGCCGCCCCGTTGGCGTCGTTCCGCCAGGCCGGCGGGAGCGCGGTCCGGATGACCGTCGTGCGCCTCGCCGACGGCTCGTGGCGGGCGACCGTCACGGTCGCTGCAGGGGCGCCGGGACCGGCCGTGGTGACGCTCGTCGGTCGGGACACCGCCGGCGGCAGGAACAGCACCACGATCGCGGTCGCGGTCCCGTAGGCCGGGCCCCGCTACACTCGGCGGCATGAGCGCGACCGCCGCACCCTCCGATCCCGCCCCGCCCGCCGGATCCGGCGCCTGGGTGGTCCTGCCGACCTACAACGAGGCGGAGAACCTCCCCGACATCGCGGCGGCGGTTCTCGCGACATTGCCCGCCGCCGTGCTCCTCGTCGTGGACGACGGCTCGCCCGACGGCACCGGCCGGCTCGCCGACGAGCTGGCAGCGGCCGACTCGCGGGTCCGCGTCCTCCATCGGGCCGCCAAGGCCGGCCTGGGCCGGGCCTACCTGGCCGGCTTCCGGGTCGCCCTCGACGGCGGCGCCGCGTGGATCGTCCAGATGGACGCCGACTGGTCCCACGATCCGGCGGCGACACCCGGCCTGCTCGCCCCGCTCGAGGCGGGAGTCGCCGACCTCGTCATCGGCTCGCGCTACACGGGGGGCGGGCGGGTGACCGACTGGGGGATGGCCCGGCGCTTCGTGAGCCGCGGCGGGAGCCTCTTCGCCCGGATCGTCCTGGGCCTGCCGGCCAGCGATCTGACCGGCGGCTTCAAGGCCTGGCGCGCGGCAACCCTGGCTGGCCTCGACTTCGCGGGCATCCATGCCGGCGGCTACGTCTTCCAGGTGGAGATGACCTACCGCGCCCAGCGCCTCGGCGCGCGCGTCCGCGAGGTGCCGATCACCTTCCGCGACCGCCGGGC
The DNA here is from genome assembly GCA_964629105.1 of uncultured Anaerolineaceae bacterium. GTDB lineage: Bacteria > Chloroflexota > Limnocylindria > Limnocylindrales > CSP1-4 > CTSoil-043. The sequence goes on along the minus strand of CAZVPS010000061.1, from coordinate 1,181 downwards.
GGGCCAGAGCAAGATGAGCCGCCGGATCATCGTCGAGGCGCTCGTCGTCGTCCTCCAGCTGCGCTGGGAGGAGCTGCGCGGCCGCGGCCCGCGGAGACCCGCATGAGGCTGGGCGACGCCGGGCGCGCCGCGGCCCCGGCGACCGGCGTCCGCGTCCTCGTCGACGTCCGACCCCTTCAGGACCCCGACCGGGCCCCGGCCACGGCGGCCTACCTTCGCGGCCTCCTTGGCGCGTACGCGGCGGAGCCGCTCGAGGGCGAGTCGTTCGTGTTCCTGCTGGACCTCGGGGCCGACGATCCCGGCGCCCTCTTCCCGGGCTTGCCCATCGTTGGTAAGCGTCGACTGCCCATCCACCGCATCTTCCGTTCGGGCGCGCTCACGCTTGATCCCTTCCTGGTTCGCGGCGCCGCACTCGGCGCGGGGCGCGGGGGCGCCCGCGAGCCCGGGAGCGCCGGCGTCGTGGCGCACGCGGCGGGTGGCGCCTTGCCGATCGGGCCCGGCCTCCCCGTCGTCGCGACCCTCCTGGACCTCGCCCCGTGGGAGCTCCCCGAGCAGTACCAGCGCTCGCCCGCGGCGCGCTTCGGCCAGCGCCTCCGGGCCCAGCTGCTCCGCGAGACGGACGCCGTGATCGTGGGGAGCGCCGCCGTCGCGCGGGCCGCGACGCGGCTCCTGCGGATCCGCCCCGGGCGCCTCCGGGTCGTCCCGCTGGCCGGAGGGGACGCCTTCGCTCCGTTCTCCATGGAGGGCACCGAGGTCGGCGACGCGCAGCGGGCGGCGCTCGACGCGGAGCGCGAGCGGTACGGGGTCCCGGCGCGCTACCTGGTCTACACGGGCCGGCACGACGCTCGCCACGATCTCGGGACGTTGCTCGACGCGCTGGCGCGCCTCGCGGCCGCCGGGCGGCCGCCGCGCCTGGCGAAGGCCGTGCCATGCCCCCCCCGCATCCTCCTCGTCAGCACGACGCCCGACGATCGCGCCGCGGTGGCCCAGGCCGCCGCGGGCAGCGGCGTCGGCGAGCTCCTGCACTTCGCCCCGGCGCTTCCCGCGGCGCAAGTGGCCAGCTTGGTCGCCGGCGCCCGCGCCGCCGTCCACGCGGTCGTCAGCGACGCGGCCGCCCTGCCGGTCCTCGACGCGCTGGCGGCCGGGACGCCCGTCGTCGCGAGCGCCGTCGGCGCGCTCCC
>CAZVPS010000060.1:3100-10920 GCA_964629105.1 uncultured Anaerolineaceae bacterium | reverse complement strand
CGGCGTACTTCACGAACATCGTCTTGCGGGCGAAGAAGTAGCGGAACTCGACGCCCAGGTCGACCCACGGGTTGAGCCACTGCTCGTGGCGCAGCTCGATGTTGCAGCCGATGGAGAAGCCGCCGGCCTCGTGACAGCCGCGGTTCGCGGCCGCCATCACGCCCGGCCCGCCGCCGGTGATCACGGCGAAGCCGGCGTCGGCCAGGTGGCCGCCAAGGGCGCGGGCGGTCTCGTAGAGAGGCGTGTCCTCCTCCACGCGGGCGGAGCCGAAGACCGAGACGGCCTGTCCGACTTCGGCGAGGGCGTCGAAACCCTCCACGAACTCGGCCGTGATGCGCAGGACCCGCCACGGGTCCGTGTCGGTGAAGGGGGCCTGAACGCGCCGCAGGAAGCGCTCGTCGGCCGTCCCCGCCGAGGCCGGTGCCTGGCGCTCCACGGCCGCGCGGCGCACGACCAGGCGGCCGGCGCGCAGCCGGTCGCGGCCGGAGGTGATGGGCTCGCCCGCGTCGGGCCGGGGATCCGTGTCGGGCATGGGGAGGCTCCTCAGCTGGTGGCCAGCCACGACGTCCAGGTCGTGGCCGCGGGTCCGGCGGTGCAGACGTTGCCATTTCGAACGAGCGGCAGCCGGAGCAGGCGCGCGTCGGCCAGGAGCCGCTCCGCGAGCTCCGCGTTGTCCATGCGCAGGTAGCCGAGCCCGGCGGCTTTCCAGGCCTTCCCCTCCTCGTCGGCGCAGGCGCGGGTGCCGAGGCGCTCGACGAATCGGCGCAGCTCGCCGGCGGCGATCGGCTTCTTCCGCAGGTCGACGAAGTGGAGGTCGACGCGGCGCTCCCGAAAGAAGCGCAGGGCCGCCTGGGTCGGCCGCGAGTCCACGAGGCCGAAGACCTGGATGAGGGGGGCGGGCGCGGCGAGCATGGGATGATCCTAGCGCGGGGGCGTACCGGACGGGGCGGGCGGCCGGGCGCCGCGCTGCCGCGGGGCGGGATGGCGCGGGGGCGAGCGAGCGACCCGACGGGCGGTGAGGATCGGTCGGGCGCCACGGAGGCCTGTCTGCTGCTTCTCTCGCCCGCGTCGACCGGCGCCTGTGCCCCACAAGCACGTAACGACCGCCGACCGGCGACCCGGCGACCCGGCGACCGCCTCGAGGGCTGCTGGGTCATCTCATACGCAGGCGATGTTCCCGAACGCACCGCGGGGGAACATCCGTCGCCGGTGAGCCTGTGCTGCGGGAGCCCAACACTGCGATCGGACAGGTGGCCGGTTCCGCCCCACCCGCCGTTACGTGCTCCGGGAGCACCTGCCCCTCGTCGGGTTGCCTGGTGGCGCCGCGCCCCCGCGGGGCGGGCACGCTACGATGGCCCGGCCAGGAGAGGAGGCCCCATGTCCGCGTGGTTCACCGTCCGCCTCGACGATCGTCCCGGGTCGCTCGCGCGCGCTGCCCAGGCGCTGGCCGACCGCGGGGTCAACATCACGGGGATCGTCGGCGTTGCCGAGGACACCGACGGCGAGCTGATGCTCACGACCAGCGACGCGGTGGCCACGCGCGAGGCGCTCACCGCCCTCGGCGTGGCCTTCGACGAGCACGACCCGACCGACCCCCGCGGCCTCGCCTCGCCCGGCTCGCTGGCCGACATGGCCCGCACCCTCGCGGACCGCTGAAGCGGTCGCCGAGCCACGCCGAGCCGAGACGCCGCATGAGCCCCCACGCATGAGCCCCCGCCGCACCTCCGCCGCGAACCAGCCGCCGACCGTCGCCATCCGCGTGATCCACGAGGATCGCCCGGGGGCGCTGCCCGCCATCTTCGCCGTCGTCGCCGCGGCTGGCGGTACCATCCGCACGATGAGCACGGTCCGCCGCCTGGAAGCGGACGGAGACGGCGGCTCGCCCGCGGTCGAGACCGAGATCGAGATCGAGGGGCTCGACGAAGAGGCCGTCGACGGCGCGATGGCCGGCGCTCCCGGCGTCCGCGAGCGCCACGCGACCCGCGCCCTCGACCGGATCTTCGGGAAGCGCGTCATCGTCGTCGGCGGCGGGGCCCAGATCGCCCAGGTCGCCCTCGGCGCGGTGAGCGAGGCCGATCGCCACAACCTGCGCGGCGAGCGCATCTCGGTCGACACGATCCCGCTCGTCGGCGAGGCGAACATCGCCGGCGCCGTGCGCGCGGTCGCCGACCTTCCCCGGGCCCGGCTCCTCGTCCTCGCCGGCTCGATCATGGGCGGCGACATCAGCCGGGCGGCGGACGAGCTGCGCGCGGTGGGCATCCCGATCATCGCCCTCAACATGGTTGGCTCGATCACCCATCACGTCGACCTCGTCGTCAGCGACCCGGTCCAGGCCGGCACGATGGCCGTCATGGCCGTCGCCGACACGGCCACCTTCGACCTCGCCCGCCAGCGCGGCCGGCGCTACTGAGGCTGTCAGCCGCGTAGTACGCTCGCGGCTGATGCATGCCCAAGCCCCGGGACCGCTCGAGAAGGACACCTGCCGAGACTACGTGCCCCGGCACTGCTTGTACGCCGAGCACGGGATCAGCCAGATCGACGATCTCGCCTCGCTCGAGGTCCCGCCCCTCTCGGATGTCGGGACACCCATGGAGATCGCGCGGCTGTTCGGGGGCAGCGACGCCTTCCACGAGGCAGTACGTCAGCTCGGGGACTTTCTCTACGCAGCGTGAACCTCAACGCGACATTAAGGAGGGCGCTGCCCCAAGAGCTCGCTCCTTAATGTCATCTGTAGTACGATCGCCCCCATGAGACAGGATCCGCAGACGCTGCGTCGTCGGCTCAGCCAGCTTGCCGGCGAACGCGGGGGGTACTTTTCGGCCGGCGAGGCACTCGCCGCCGGTTACTCGTACCCCGCGCAGCACTACCACCAGCGACGCGGTGACTGGCACCGCATCGAACGCGGGATCTATCGGCTTGCCGATTGGCCAGAAGCGCCGGACGCGGATCTCATCCGATGGACGCTCTGGAGCCGGGACCAGGCCGTCGTGTCCCACGATTCCGCGCTGGCGGTCCATGAGCTCGGGGACGTCATGCCAGCGAGAGTCCACCTGACCGTCCCGCCCACCTTCCGGGCGCGCCCCGGACCGGCGATCCTGCATCGCGCCCCGCTCTCACCCGGCGATATCGAGTCCCGGGCCGGCTTCCGGGTGACCACGCCCGAACGCGCGATCATCGATGTCGCAGCCACGATGGAAACGGAACGGCTGGCCCGCGTGATCGCCGAGGCGATCGGGCGCGGGCTCACGACACCGGCGGCCCTGGCGAGTCGGGCCGATGCTCGCGGATCCGACGCAGCCCTCGGCGTTGAGCGCGCACTGCGCGCGAGCGGCGTCTGATGCCGTACGGGACGCCGGCGGCACTGCGGTCTGCCCTGGAGGCACGGCTGGTGAACGAATCAATTGATCGAGGGCTCGCGCTGGATCGCCTCCGGAAGCGCGCGGTCTTCGAGCGGATTCTCGCCCGCCTCAACGCCGCCGAACCTGGGCACTGGATCGTCAAGGGCGGCATGGCGCTGGAGCTTCGCACGAACTCGGGCGCGCGATCGACGAAGGATCTTGATCTCGCGACCCGGTCCGAGATCCGCGACGGTGACGAGCTTCGCGAGACGCTGCTGCACATCCTCGGGCGCGATCCTGAGGGGGACGGTTTCTCTTTCCTTGTCGTGCCGCCGGTGCCAATCGAGCCCGATCAGGCGGGGCGGCCGGGATGGCGGTGCGCCGTCGAAGCGCGACTCGACAGCCGCACCTTCGAGCGGGTTCGCCTTGACATCGTCCTCCGCTCCGAGGAGATCGCCGCGACCGAGCGGCTGCCGATCCCCAACTCCCTCGCGTTTGCCGGGTACCCGTTCCACGACGCCGAGGTCGTCTCGCCGTCACAGCAGTTCGCGGAGAAGCTCCACGCCCTGACGCGAACCTACGGCCGCGAGAACACACGAACCCATGACCTCGCCGACCTCGTCTTCATCATCGAACAGGGTTGGGTGACCCCCGGTCCGGTCCTCGAGGCCGCCCGCGTGGTCTTCGCGGCACGCGCAACCCACGAGATGCCCATTGCGATTGTCGACCCGCCGACCTTCTGGGGCCCGCAGTACGCAGAGCTGGGAGCCGAGATGGCACTCGAGGCAGCGAGCTTGAGGCCGCGATGGCGCTCGTACGCGCGTTCTGGGCCGACGTCGTCGCGCTCGAAGGAGAGGACCGATGAGCCGCCGCCAGCAAAATGGGTCGACCAGTCGCCAGGACCTCACTGCGGCCATCAAGTCCGCGCGCGACATCATGCGCAAGGACGCGGGGCTCAACGGAGATGTCGACCGGATCCCCCAGCTTGCGTGGCTTCTCTTTCTGAAGGCATTCGATGACCTGGAGCGGAACCGGGAGATCACGGAGCGCAACCACCGCCCCACGATCGACCCTCCTTTCCGCTGGCGCGACTGGGCCGCCGACCCGACCGGGCGGACGGGCTCCACGCTGCTCGACTTCGTGAACGGGGAGCTCCTGCCTCATCTCCGCGGCCTGCGTGGGACGAGCGACCGGGATCCGCGGGACGTCGTCGCAGCCGTCTTCAAGGAGACCTACAACCGGATGCTGTCCGGCTACCTGCTTCGCGAGGTCGCGAACAAGGTGGACGAGGTGGACTTCACGTCCTCCGACGACATCCACACGATGGGCCACCTCTACGAGTCGATGCTCCGCGAGATGAGCGACGCCGCCGGCGACTCGGGCGAGTTCTACACGCCCCGGCCGCTTGTCCGGTTCATCGTGCAACAGGTGGATCCCCGCCTCGGAGACGTGATCCTCGACCCGGCGGCTGGCACCGGCGGCTTCCTCGTGGAGGCACTGAGCCACGTCCGGCCACAGGCTCGGACGAGCCAACAATGGCGGAAGCTCCAGCAAAACCTCCGTGGCCTCGAAAAGAAGCCGCTCCCCTACCTCCTGGGCATGATGAACCTGCTCCTCCATGAAGTTCAACAGCCGAGCCTTCGACGCGACAACGCCCTGGCGGTGCCAGTCAACCAGATCGGCGCCCCAGCGAAGGTTGACGTCATCGTCACGAATCCCCCGTTCGGCGGCGAGGAGGAGCAGGCGATCCAGGGCAACTTCCCGGCCGGCACGCGGACCGCCGAGACCGCCCTCCTGTTCCTCCAGGTCATTGAACGGTCGCTGAAACCCGGTGGTCGGTGCGGGATGATCCTGCCCAACGGGGTGCTCTACGGCGACGGCGTTGCCGCGCGGATCAAGCAGCGCCTCATGACCGAGTGCGACGTTCACACCATCGTCCGGCTGCCACCCGGCGCCTTCGCGCCGTACACGCCGATTCCCACGAACCTCGTCTTCTTCGACAAGACCGGCCCGACCCGTGAGGTCTGGTTCTACGACCACCCGCTTCCGGAGGGCCGCAAGAACTACTCGAAGACGCGGCCGCTGCTGTTCGAGGAGTTCGCTGCCTGCCAGGCGTGGTGGGGTGGCCGTGATCGCGCCGGGCGTGAGGACACGCAACGCGCGTGGCGGGTCCCCATCGCCGAGATCGAGGCTGACGGCTTCAACCTCGACCGTAAGAACCCGAACCGGTCGAGCGACCCGGCACACCGGCCACCGGCGGAGCTCGTCGACGAGCTTCTTGCGATCGAGGCCGAGATTCGGGACCTCCTCGGTGAGATCCAGCGCAATCTCGTCTCGGAGGCGTCATGACCGGCTACCCGATGGTTCCGCTGAGCGAGATCCTGGAACTCTCGCGGGAAATCGTGCCGATCGAGGCCGACGTGACCTATCGGCTGGCGGGGATCTACAGCTTCGGTCGGGGGCTCTTCGCTCGGCCACCGATCACGGGCGCGGAGACACGGTATCCAGCCGTCCGCCCACTTCATCACGGCCAGTTCGTCTATGGCCGCATGAACGCCTGGGAAGGGGCCATGGCGGTCGTCGGGCCGGAGTTCGACGGGTTCGTTGTCAGCCCGGAGTTCCCCGTGTTCGACATCCGCCCGTCCCGCGCGCTGCCTGGGTACGTTGGCTGGCTGACCCGCTGGCCCGGGCTCTGGGACAGCCTCCTGACTCGAGCGAGGGGGGCTGGCAGCCAGCGAGGCGCACGACGACTCCGAGTCCAACCCAACCAGCTCCTTGCCGCCCAAGTGCCTCTGCCGGCTCTTGACGAGCAACTCGCGATCGTAGAGCGGATGGAGACTGTCAGGAGTGTGCAGGATCGGGCCAGCCGGGCTGCTGAGCTCGCGGGCGCCCTCGTTCGGTCGTCGCTGGAGACCTCGCTGCAAGCAGAATCGCGCGCGACCGCTCGCGACTGAAGATACCCTCAACCCATGCGCATCGCGACCTGGAACGTCAACTCGCTGAAGGCGCGGCTCGAGAAGGTCGAGTGGTGGCTCGAGCGCGCCGCGCCCGACGTCCTCCTGATGCAGGAGACGAAGCTCGGCGACGACGACGCGCCGGTCCTCCCCTTCCGGATGCTGGGCTACGACCTTCTCCACCGCGGTGAGGGGCGCTGGAACGGAGTGGCGATCGCGAGCCGGGTGGGGATCGAGGAGGTCGTCACGAACTTCGGCGACGGCCCGGTGGGCGGCAGCGGCACGGGCGCGGGCGGTTCGGGCGCGGGCGGTTCGGGCGCGGGCGCGGGCGCGGCGGGCGAGGAGGACTTCAACCCGTTCGACGAAGCGCGCATGGTGAGCGCCGTCTGTGGCGGCATCCGCATGGTCAGCGTGTACGCACCCAACGGGCGGGTCGTCGACTCTCCGTGGTACGCGGGCAAGCTGCGCTGGTTCGAGCGCCTCGCCCGCTGGCTCGCCGAGACGCAGGACCCGGCGACCCCGCTCGTCGTCGGCGGGGACTTCAACGTTGCCCCGACCGACGAAGACGTCTGGAACGCGGCCGCGGCCCACGGCGGGACCCACGTCTCCGAGCCCGAGCGGGCCGCCTTCCGGGCCCTCCTGGACTGGGGCCTCACGGACACCTGGCGGGCGGCGAACCCGGGCCTGCGGCGCTTCACGTGGTGGGACTACCGCGCCGGCAACTTCCAGCGCAACGAGGGGATGCGGATCGACCACCTCCTCGCGAGCGCGCCGGCGGCCGCGCGCGTGGTGGCCGTGGAAGTCGACCGCGAGGCCCGCAAGGGAACGCCCACCCCCTCGGACCATGCGCCGCTCGTCCTGGACCTCGATGAGCCCGGGAAGCCGTTCGATGCCGGCTGGAGCGGCTCGGACCAGCGCTTCGCCGCCCGCCGCGCCGCGAAGAAGGGCTGACGCGGCCCGGTCGCACGCCGCCGGCGTGGCGGCCCCAGGCGCGTGACGTGCCGGACGCTAGACCCGGATCATCTCCGCGAGGTCGACGACGAGGATCGTGGCCCCCGCGTAGTGGACCACGCTGTCCTGCCAGTCGCGAAGACGCTGGGTGAGGACGAGCGGCACCTCGATCTCCCGGCCGCTGCACGTGTCGCGGAAGGCCTCGACGACGGCCGGGACGGTGCCGTCCTCGACGGCCAGGATCAGCGTGGTGTTCGCCGTCCCCAGGAAGCCGCCGGTCGATCCGAGGCGGGTGAAGCGGTGTCCGTCGGCCCGGAGCCGCTCCGCGGCACGATCCGCGTCGGACGCCTGGACGATCGCCATCAGCAGCTTCATGGGCGAACCCTACACCTCGTCAACCGGCGACGGCGAGACTGCGACGGAAGCGGTGGCAGCGTCCCGGCCGTCCAGCTGCGCGAGCGCGTGCCCTGCTGCTGCATCTCGACGACGTGGTAGTCCTCGCGGTTGGTGATGTCCCAGAACGCGACGGCGCCGGACACGTCCACGTTCCCGAGCTCCTCGACGCGCGTCAGTCGAG
>CAZVPS010000060.1:0-3000 GCA_964629105.1 uncultured Anaerolineaceae bacterium | reverse complement strand
GCGACGGCGCCGGACACGTCCACGTTCCCGAGCTCCTCGACGCGCGTCAGTCGAGCGTCACCGTCTCATGCCAGCGTGGGACGTGGACGTCGAAGCCGAGCGCGGTCACCTTCGGGGCCAGATCCGCCTGCGGACCCGGGTCGCCGTGAACGAGGAAGACCCGCTTCGGGAAGCCGGCGTCCCCGGCGCGCTTGCCGGCGGCGTAGCCAGCCAGCCAGTCGAGCAGCTCCGGCTCGTCGGCATGGGCGGAGAAGCCGCTCACCGAGCGGACCTGGCAGCGCACCTCGCGGACCGCGCCGTCCAGGCGAACCGACGTCGCCCCCTCCCGCAACCGGCGGCCAAGTGTCCCCTCGCCCTGGTAGCCGACGAACAGGATCACCGCGCGCGGGTCGCCGATCAGCTGGCGGAGGTGACCCAGGACGCGTCCCCCGGTCAGCATCCCGTTCGAGGCAATGATCATGTACGGCCGGGGCGCATGGGCGATGGCCCGTGACTCCTCGACCGTCTTCACGATCCGCTGGCGCGCGTAGTCGAGGGGCGTGTCACCTGCCTCGAAGATCTTCCGCGTCTGCTCGTCGTAGTACTCGGTGTGCTCGCGGTAGATCGACGTCGCCTCGCGGGCCATCGGGGAGTCGAGGTAGAGCGGGAGCTGCGGGATCAGGCCGGCCGACACCATCCGGTCGAGCTCCCAGATCAGCTCCTGCGTGCGCCCGATCGCGAAGGACGGGACGAGGAGGACGCCGTCGTGCTCCGCGACGAGACGGACGACCTCGGCGAGCGCCCGGCGTGCCTCCGCCTCGGGCTCGTGCTCGCGCCCCCCGTAGGTGGACTCGCACAGGACGTAGTCCGCTGCTGACACCCGGGTAGGGTCGCGGATGATCGGTGTGTTGCGCTGGCCGAGGTCGCCGGAGAAGACGATGACCCGCTCGGGCCCGCCCGGCTCGTCGACGACGCGGAGCCGGATGATCGCGGAGCCGAGGATGTGCCCGGCGTCGAGGAAGGTAGCATGGATCCCGGGCGCCACCTCTTCCTCCGCGTCGTAGGGGAGCGGACGGAAGCGGCGCAGCGCGACAACGGCGTCGTCCTCGGTGTAGAGGGGCTCGTCGAGGTCGATCCGGAGCTCTTCGGACTGGGCGCGCAGATCGGCGTCGTGATCGGCGTCAACGGCCTGGCCGCCCCGCCCCGGGCGCGCGCGGGCCAGGTGCTCCCCGGGGAGCTCGCGCGGGACGTGCGGCAGCGCCCCGCGGTCCCAGGTGCCGTCGCCGGCCTCGTCGTGGGGCCGGTCCTCGTCGGGCTCCCGCGCGGCCCCGGTACGCGGATTCGCGCCCGTGTCGCGATCGTCGGCGTCCGTCTTCTCGATCGAGTCGCCCGCCTCCGCCTCGTCGATCGCCACCCCCAGGCGCCGGAGGTCGCGGGTATCCTCGGCCGCGGCCTTCTCCGGGTCCCGGCGCTCCCGGCGGGCGTCGCGCTTGGCGAACTCCTCCTGGAGACGCCCCGAGTCCATCAGCACCAGGCGGGCCAGCTCGATCGTGCCGGCGGTCGCACGGATCGGGCCGCGGAATCCCTCGCGGACGACCACCGGGATGAGGCCGCAATGGTCGAGGTGCGCGTGGGTCAGGAGAATGGCGTCGACGGCCGCCGGATCGTAGCCGCGCGGCACGCGGTTGCGGATCGCCTCGTTCCGGCCGCCCTGGAACATCCCGCAATCGACGATGACCTTGGCCTGCCTGGTCTCGAGCAGGAACTGGCTGCCGGTCACCGTGGTTGCCGCGCCGAGAAACGTCAGGTCCATGGGGGCATGGTGCCACGCCGGCCGTTGCGGCGGTGGCCTCACGCGCGCCCTGCGTCGCGCAACTCCCTCACGCGCGCCCTGCGTCACCCTCACGCGCGCCCGGGCCCACCCTCACGCGCGCCCTGCGTCGCGCAACTCCCTCAGCAGGTCGGCGTAGCCCCGGTGCCGAGGCCGGTCCGCCCCGTGATCACCGAGCGAAGCCCAGATCGGCGCCCGCGGCCGGTCGATCGGGTCGATGATCACCACGGTCGAGGTGATCCCGGGAGCTTCGGGTCGACCCCCTTCCCACCATCGGGCAAACGCGTCCGGCGCGTCCGGCCCGAGGCTGCGGAAGGTGGCACCTCGAATGCGGAGGACGTGCAGGCAATCGGCCGTCCAGGCGATGGTGAGCACGTGCGTCACCGACCGGAAGCCGTGCCGGAAGCCGTGCCGCTGGGCGATCGACGCCGCGAGGTACTGCCGCTTCACGTTCCACGCTCCGGCCAGCTCGCCGATGTTGGGAAGGGCCGTCTTCACTTCGTGATGGAGGAGATCAGGTCCGGCTGGATCGACCGCCGTCACGTCGGCCCGTCCGGCGAACTGGAAGTGCTGGAACGGCTCGTCGGCGGCGACGAGGCGACCCTGCGCGGCGTACCGGGCCGCGAGCGTCTCGACGATCGCGGCGTGCACGGGGTCCTCGGCACGACCCGGGCGCGCCTTCGTACGGGGGTCCTCGAGGGAGACCTCGAAGGGCAGCCCGAGGGCCCCGCCCAGTCGCGCGTACGTTTCCATCGTCGTGGGCTCGCCGCGTTCAACCAGGTAGACCAGGGTTCGCGAGACGCCCGCCTCATGGGCCAGGCGCCTGGTCGTCCAGCGGCGCCGGACGCGGGAAGCCCGCACCTGCCCACCAAGGGTGGCGCAGATGGCCGTCACGCGGGCGAGGACGGCCGGGGTCGCGGGCTTGACCGTGCGAAACGGGGACATTGCACGTGAAGTCAACACCCCGCCCCTCACCTGGCACTTATCTCCGCTCGCCGGGAGCACGACCCTGGGACACAGCCCCGAATGCGACCCGAGGCTGAGCGTGGCGACCGCGTGTCAATGGCGTCGAGCCGCAGCAGGGCGGGCGCGGTCGGCCGGGCGGCGCCGCTTCAAGGCGCCTCAACCCCTGTTCCAGCCAATATGCCGACCTCCGGATTATGCCGACCAGGGGTGTCGAACCGGCCGCT